>JASFPU010000057.1:0-10100 GCA_050115855.1 Holophagae bacterium | reverse complement strand
CCCGAGGTACGTCGCCTATCACGACCACGAGTGGGGCGTTCCGGTGCGCGACGACCGGACGCTGTTCGAGTTTCTCGTTCTCGAAGGTGCCCAGGCGGGTCTCGCCTGGTCGACGATCCTCAACAAGCGGGACGGGTACCGCCGACTCTACGACGGCTTCGATCCCGACACGGTGGCCGGTTACGACGACGCCAAGCTCGCCGAGCTGCTGCGCGATCCGGCGATCGTCCGCAACCGGGCCAAAATCGCCGCGTCGATCTCCAACGCCCGCGCGTTTCTCGACGTCCAGGGTGAGTTCGGCAGCTTCTCCGATTACATCTGGCGTTTTGTCGACGGCACGCCGATTCAGAATGCCTGGCGCACCCTCGACGAGCTGCCGGCGGTGACGCCGCTCGCCGAGACGATCTCCAAGGACCTCAAGCGGAGGGGCTTCCGCTTCGTCGGCCCGACCATCGTTTACGCCCACATGCAGGCCACCGGCATGGTCAACGACCACCTGGTGAGCTGCTTCCGGTATCCGGAGATCGTCGCGCTGTCCGAGGGCTGATTCGGCCGTGCCGGGTCGAGCGAGAAACAGCCGCCGGTCGGGTACGGTGCACCGTTCCGGATTGTGTTTCTGATTGTCGGAGGGCGATGCTTCGTCGGGATCGGGATCGGGATCGGGATCTGAATCTGAATCTGGATCGGCATCCGCGACGATCCGCGTCAGAACAGGCTGACGTCGTCGTCGGCCGGCAGGTGGCCGAGCATGATCATCTTGCGCGTGAAGGCCTGCTCGCGCCGGACGGCCAGCTCGGCGCGCCGGGAGCGGAGCTCGGCGAGCTCGATCTCCAGGCGGTGCCGTTCGTCGCTTGAGTCCGCGGCGGCGAGCGCGTCACGCAGCGTGACGGCTCGTTCCCGAAGCCGGCGCATGGCGTCCAGGATCGCTTTTTCCTCGTTGCTGACATAGATCTTGGGCGAGCACGACGGCTCGTCGCCGTCGGATGCCTCGAGATCGATCACCGGCAGTTGGGTCGGGTGCTCGTCGTTCACGGTCCAATTCTAGCGGGACCCGCGGCGTCCATCCAGCCGACCGGAATCGGTGGCGATTCTGCTAGGCTGCGCGACGTGACAACGGTCGATCCCATTGCCTCCAACGTGCCGTTCGAACGCCACCGGGTCAGGGTCGAGACCGGGGTCGAGCTCGTCGTCGATCACTGGGCGCCGGCGACCGATCAGGCACCGTTGGTGTTCATTGCCGGTTGGATCTCGGTGATCGAGGGCTGGCGTGATCTACTCGAGGTTCTGGTCCGCGACCGCGCCGTGTACTACGTGAGAACCCGTGAGAAGCGGTCGGCCACATTCGCCGGGCGTCGGCCGAAGCCGTCCGATTTCGCCATCCCGAGACTCGGCGACGACGTGATCGCGGTGTGCGATGAACTGAGCATCGACGCCGACCGCCGGGTCTTCTTCGCCAGCTCGATGGGCTCGAACGCCGTGCTGGAGGCCATGAAGCACGACCGGTTGCGGGCGCGCGGCGCCTTTCTGATCGGACCCAACGCGGTGTTTCGCTTTCCGTGGTGGGGCCATGGTCTGGTGCTGTTCCCGGCCTCCCTGTACCACCTCTTGCGTCCATTCGTGGTGTGGTACCTGCGTCGCTTTCGGGTCAACACCGAGGATGACCCCGATCAGATGAAGCGCTACGAGAGAACGCTGCGGGCGGCTCACCCCTACCGCCTCAAGCAGTCGGCGCGTGCCGTGCTCGGCTACTCGCTGCTGCCGGGCCTGGACACGGTCAGAGCCCCGGTGGCGATCGCCTACGCCGCGTCGGACACCCTGCATGAAGGAGACGAGGCGCGACGCATCGTCGACGCCCTCCCGCGGGGCGAGGCGGTCGAGTGTCCGACCAACAGCTACATGCACTCGGCCTCGGTGGCCAACGAGCTGCGCCGGTTCGAGGCGAAGCTGTAGAATCCAGCGATGATGTGCCACATTCGGTGTGCGTGTGTCGTCGCCTTGGTGCTCGCGGTCGTCCCAGTCGCGGCGTCGCAGACCCTGGCTCCCGAATCGGCGACCGACGGCGCAGTCGCCCAGGGCGCCGTCGACTGCGCGGACGGCGTGGTGTTGGACGACGGCACCCTCGAGTCGGGCTACGGCTGGGTGCCGTCGGCGGTCGACGGCCGGTACGTTCAGCGCTTCGAGGTCGGCGACTTCCGATCGCGCAAGATGGAGGAGATCTGCGTCTGCTGGACCCGGACCAGGCAGGACGACACCATCGACTTCCGGGTCGAGCTGTACCGGGATCGCGCCGGCCGACCGGCGCTTTTCCCCGAGGTCTCGGTTGACGCGACCGCGACCCTGGTGCCCACCTTCCCGGACGGCGCCTTTGTCTCGATCGACGTGTCTGGGGTCGATATGCGTGCGGTGACGGACGTCTTCTACCTCGGCGTGCGATGGAACCCCTCGGATGAGGACTTCTTCTTCGTCTGCGCTGACCAGAGTGACACCACGCCGGTCGTCGACGGGTGGTACATCGACGACCGTGCCGACGAGTGGGCCAGCGTGCTCGACAGCGCCGATCCGATCTTCGACGACCACCACGCGATGATGATCCGGGCGCGGGCGGCCGAGGGCTTCTTTCCGCTGGTGCCGACGCTCGGACCGGTCGGGATCGTGGTGCTCGCGCTCGGTCTGAGCGCGCTCGGCGTGCTCATCCTCCGCCGTCGGGACGACTGACGTGGCGCGGGTGCCGCGCTGGCTCAAGCTCGTCCTGCTCGCCGTTCCCGGTCTCATCCTGCTGGTGTCGTTGGTGTTCATCGGGCTTGGGTGGTACATCACGAGCCAGATGCAGCCGTCCGGCGGCGAGCTGCCGGAGGCCATGGCGCGCTACGACGTCCGGCACACGGACCTCGAGCTGGCGATCGATCCGGAACGCGAGAGCCTGCGCGGGCACGCGACGGTCACCGTTGCGGCGATCGCCGACGTGGCGAGGTTCGAGATCCACCTCGACGACCGGCTCGAGGTGGTGTCGGTGGCCGTCGACGATGCGCCGGTCGGGTTCGACCATCGCGGCGGAGTGATCGGTGCGGATCTCGGCTCGATCTGGTCGCCGGGCTCGCGCCACAGAGTCGATATCGCCTACGGTGGACGACCGAAGACCGCCCTGCGGCCGCCGTGGATCGACGGTTTCGTGTGGTCCGAGACCGACGACGGCCTCCCCTGGATCGGCGTCACCAGCGAAGGCGACGGCGGCGACAACTGGTGGCCGTGCAAGGATCACCCGTCGGACGAGCCGGACGAGGGGATGGACATCGCCCTGACCGTGCCCGGCGGCCTGGTCGGGCTGGCCAACGGGCGGCCGATGGGCGACGAGCACCACGCGGATGGCACCGTCACGTCGCGCTGGCGGGTCGGCTTTCCGATCAACAACTACGACGTGTCGGTCAACATCGGTCCGTACGTGCCGCTCGAGGTGGACTACGACGGGGTCGACGGCACGCTGCGCGAGACCGTGATCTTCTGGGTCATCCCGGAGGCGGTCGACCGAGCCCGGCCTCTGGTGCGGTCGATCCCGGACCTGCTCCGGCTGCTCGGGCGCCGCTTCGGCGAGTACCCTTTCTTCGCCGACAAGCTCTGGTTCGTGCACGCGCCCTACCTGGGCATGGAGCACCAGACCCTGATCGCCTACGGCGGCGACTTCCGTGCCGGCGAGTTCGGTTTCGACGCGCTACTTCTGCACGAGCTCGCCCACGAGTGGTGGGGCAACAAGATCACCGCGATGGACTGGGCTGATGTCTGGCTGCACGAGGGATTCGCCACCTACGCCGAGGCGCTCTACGTGCTCGACACGCAGGGTGAGGACAGGTATCTGGAGTACATGCAGAGGCTTCGCGAGCGCATCACCAACCGTGCACCCGTGATTCGGGGTGTGAACCTGACCGCGCACGACGTGTTCTCCCCGGACGTCTACGTCAAGGGCGCGTGGGTGCTCCACATGCTGCGGTTCATCGTCGGCGAGGAGCGAATGGCCGAGATCCTGTGGCGTTTCGCCGACGGCGATCACCCGGGCGCGTGTCGCCTGGTCACGACCCGGGATTTCACCCGCCTCGCCGAGCGGGTCGTGGACGCCGACCTCGGCTGGATCTGGCAGCGGTACCTGTACACGGCCGAGCTGCCGGTGTGGACCGTCCGCCGCACCGGCGACGGCGCGACAGATGTGGTGACGGTCGAGTGGAACGATCCCGAGTTCGAGATGCCGCTGCCGGTCCGGGTCGGCGACGACCTCCGACGCGTCGCCATGCCTGGCGGACGCGCAGAGCTCCACGTGGCGCCCGGCACGCCGGTTGTGGTCGATCCTGACGGTGAGGTGCTGACGGCGAACTGAGGTGCCGCGACCGGCGCCGGAGCCGGGTCCGGGACAGGAGACCGTGAGCCGGGTACGCTCGACTGTCGCTGCCACTGCCACTGACGCTGCCACTGCTACTGCCACTGCTACTGCTGCTGCGAACGTATCGTCTCATCGGGATCGGGATCGGGATCGGGATCGGATCGGGAGCGGGAACCGGCGTCGGGCTACACCCCGATCCGCTCCCGGATCTCGTGCCACAGCGCCGTGAACGCGCGCGCCGCCGGCTGGGAGGGAAGGGTGGCGGCAACCGGGGCCCGGGTCAGGCCCATCTTCTCGACGACCGAGGCCGATGGGATGGCGGTGGTCAGGAACGCTGGATCGGCCAGGCAGGCGAGGCTGAGCTCGGTGTGCATCCTCTTGCGCCGGTCGACCATCGACAAAAAAGGCAGCACCTCGGCGCCGCGGCCGTGGTCGGCGACGAACGCCCGGACCTGGTGCAGCGTGCGCATGGACAGTGTCGACGGGATCACCGGCACCAGGATCGCGTCGACGGTCTTGACCACCGTTTCGGACACCAGCGAGATCGACGGCGGGCAGTCGAGAATCACGAGGTCGAAACGTCCGCCGAGGCCGTGCAGCTTGGCCGCGAAGCGTTTTCTGGGTTTCTTCGCGGCGTCCAGGGCGAGGTCGAGATGCCGAAACGCGAAGTCGCCGGGCAGCATCGACAGGTTGTCGAACTCGGTGCTGCGGACCAGCTCGCCGAGATCGACCGAACGTCTGGTGATCGCGCCGACATCTCCGTCGAGTTGTGGTGGAATCCGCAGGTAGAAGCTGGCGGCGCCCTGCGGATCGAGGTCCCAGAGCAGCGTGCGCAGCCCGTCCGCGGCGGCGGCGTGCGCCAGGTTGACGGCGGCCGAGGTCTTGCCGACACCACCCTTGACGGTCCAGACGGCGAGGCTCTTCACGGTACCTCCACGGGATCGGACAGCTCGGCGTAGGCCTCGAGCACGCTGACGCTGGTGAACGTACTAAACGCGTCGTGGAACGACCGGCGGTACATCTCCTGGCGCTCTTCGAGCATGCCGGCCAGTCGTCCCATCGTCATGATGGTCGCCGGCCGTGCCTTCGGGTCGCGATGGAGCTCGCCGGCGAACTGCTCGAGACGGTGGCGTTGGACCTCCATGTCGTTGCAACCGCCGAGAATGTCCTGCAGCTGCTTGAGCTCAGTGATCCGAGCACCGATCACCGCCGACGGGTACAGGTTCTTGAAGAACTCGAGCACGTAGCGGAGCTTCTTGGCGTCGATCCGGAGCCGGTGCAACGCCTCCGCCGGCGGGTCGTCGGCGAGCGCGCGACCCTTTTTGACGATCCGGCGATGGGCCTTTCCGATCCGCTCGGCGGCGAGCACCGACACCGGTCGCGCGGCGTCGTCGCTGTCGGTCGGATGGATGGACTCGAGCGTGCGGCGCCACTCGGACACGAGGTCGCGGAAGCGCCGCGATCGAAGACCTCGAACGACGGTACGGTGTGCGCGTCGGCGCGAGCTCGTGATCAGCGATTCGAGCGGCTCGAGATCGTCGACTGCGTGGTCCGGCAACATCGATCTGTAGGTCGGTATCTCGAGCAGGAAGACATCGAGGTCGCGCAATGGGCCGGTGACGCCGCCGAGCCACTTGAACTCGGGGTTGAACCGCGCGCTGATCGGTTTCGGAAGCACACCCTTGAGCTGGGACAGCGCGGACCGACTGCGGCGAGCGGCGACCCGGAGGTCGTGCAGGAACTCGGTGTCCAGGTCGGCGATCGTGCCGTCGATGTTGGCTTCGAGGGTGTCGAGCAGGTCGAGCAGAATGGCGACGACGGCCGCATCGGAACGCTGGTTCGGTGCGAGCGGGATGTCGAGCTTCGAGCTGTAGTCGCCGGGTCGTCGGCCCCGCAGCGCGGCCGCCATCGCCAGGTCGCTCGCCGGCGCCGGCTCGAGGCCGAGCACCCGGGCCAGCGTCGTCGCGGTCGGCCCATCGTCGATTCGGAGGGTCGTGATGGAGTCGGCCACACATCCGGCATCGTCGATCAGCCCGGCGTCCTCGACCCAGACCCGCGCCTCCAGGTTACCGTCTCGATCCTGAATCCGACCCTCCCGGCGGGCCACCCGCGCGGCACCGACCTCGATCAGGGCGCGGAGGCCGAGGCGCGATGCAATCCGGTCGGTCAGATGACCGGTGGGGAGATCTCCCGCCATCCGCGGTGTCACGTCAACGGGAACCGCATACACCTCCCCGCCCGGTTCGTGCAGCACCAGGCGGAGATCGTTCGAGCGCTCTTCGGTCAAGAGCAGCTCGGAACGGTAGAGCCGCCAGTCGAATGTGTCGAGATAGATCACGGTGATCTCGCTCGCGGATCCAATGACCAGCTCGCGGCGGCCTTCGAACGCGGCCGCGACAGCGGCTTCGTCGATGTCCGGTGGCAGTCTGAAGCGGCTCATCGATGGTCCCGGGTTCCGGTGCGCGGGTAACGATATCACGCAGCGAGCGTCCGCTGTCGGTGTCCGTCCGATCGCCACGGTCCAGGAATGGAGGCATCCGAGCGGTCAGGTCGAGGATGACCCGACGCCGTCGGTCACTTTTTGCCCTTCTTCTTTTTCGCCTTCTTGTCCTTGCCGGTCTTCTTCTTCTTCTTCTTCTTCTTCTTCGTTTCGGTGTCGGTCTGCTTCGATTCGTTCTTGTTCTTCTTTTTCTTCTTCTTTTTTTTGCCGGTCGTGCGCTCTTTCTTCGCTTCCACCGTGCCGTGTATCGATCCGCCGGACGGCTTGGCCGTCGTCTTCGACGTGAGGAGACCGTTGGCTGCCGCCTTGACCGCACGCGAACGGCTCGGATAGAAGCCCGGCAGGGTCGACAGCAGCTCGACGGGCGCGGCCGCGAGCGAGGCGACGGTGTCGATACCGAGCGTCATGAGACTGTCGGACGTCCGCGGTCCGACGCCGGGAACGTCGGTGAGCGTGAGATCGGCCATGTCGTTCTCCAATGGTGGTGCCGTACCTGTCAAACGTACGAGCGAGCTTTCCGGATCGTACCACGACGTCCGGCCAGCTGGACCGGCCTCACCGGCGTTCGACATGGACCTCCGTGTTCGTGATTCTGTCCGCCGGTTTGCCGGGGAGGCGAACACCGGGCGCGGGCGTCGGGCGTGTTCGTCCGCGGGGATCGTCGTCCGATCAGGCCACTTTGGAGCCGGTGGAGGGTGGCTTGCTGTCGGTGTCCTTGCTCCCAGCTTTCGAGGTCTCCGGGGCCGGGGCTGCGGACGTGTCGGCTGTCGTCGCCGGTGCCCCGCCGTTGCCCTTGCCGTAATCGGTCACGTACCACCCCGACCCTTTGAACTTGAGTGCGGGGGCGCCGAGCAGTCGGCGGGCCGGGCCGCCACAGTCCGGGCAGACACCGGCGGTCGGTGATGACGCCTTCTCGATTCGTTCGAAGTGGTGGTCGCAGCGTTCGCATTGATACTCGTACAACGGCATCGGGAGTCCTCCACAGGCGTGCCCGACCGGGCGCCGGTCGCAGATTGTCCGACCGGACGCCGCCGATGTCAAGTCCTCGCGCACCCTTTCGCAACATGAGGGGGATCGTTTCTGGCCCCCCGGCCCGGTCGTTCCCAGGATTGACGGGCCGGGGGATGAAAATGATACTCCGTCCGGTTATCCTGATCGATTGAACATCGTCTGGAGTCAAGAGAGTTGGATATTTCACTGCATGTCGTGCCCGCAGCGGGTGTGCCGTTCGACATCGAACCGTCGGACGACGCCCTGATCATCGGACGTTCATCCGACGCCGCGGTGTCGGTGCCCGATCGGTCCATGTCCCGCCGGCACGCCCGGCTGTATCGCACGGCGGGTGAGTGGCTGGTCGAGGATCTGGGGTCGCGCAACGGCACGCTGCTGAACGGGCGGCGGATCACCGAGCCGACCCCAGTCGGCCTCGGGACCAGCCTACGCATCGGCGGCACGACCATCACGATCGGCAGGGCTGACGACGGGGCGCAGCCGGCCACCGGGCCGGAGCCGTTCGACGGCCACACCGTGTTCCGGTCGGCGGCCGATTTGCTGCGCGAGCCGAAGGCGCTGTCGGACGCCGCGGTCGGCGACGCGGACGAGGCCCTGCGCCGGTATGCGGTGCGGCTCAAGGTCCTCAACGAGGTCCACCAGGCGCTGGACCGGTCGATCGCGCTCGACGAGCTGCTGGAGCTGATCCTCGACCGTGCGTTCGACAGCCTGACACCGGAGGAGGGAACGATCTTCTTGAAAGGCGCCGACGGCGAGTACTACCGAGCCGCAACCCGATCGATCAAGAGCGCCAAGACGCCGTCGCTGTACTCCCGGAATCTGGTCCAGCAGGTCGTGGAGAAGGGCCAGGCCGCGCTGGTGCTGGACACGACCGCCGATGAGCGATTCAACCAGGCGATGAGCCTGCTCGATGCGGGTATCCGTTCGCTGGTCGCCGCGCCGCTGCTCGATCCGAAGGGCGCGCTCGGCATGATCGTGCTCAGCTCCACCATCGGTATCCGTCAGTTCACCGAGGGTGACATGGAGCTGCTGACCTCGCTCGCGGCAGTCGCCGCCATGCGGATTCGCAACACCCGGCTTGCCGAGGAGGCGCTCGAGCGCGAGCGGCTGGAACGCGACGTCGCACTGGCCCGTCAGATTCAAGTCGGCTTGCTGCCCGACATCCTTCCCGAGATCGCCGGCTGGCAACTTTATGCGCGCAACATCCCGTCGCGCGGCGTCTCCGGTGACTTCTACAAGATCGAGTTGATCGACGACGGCAGCTGCACCGCGATGGTCGCAGACGTGTCCGGCAAGGGCATCGCGGCGTCACTGCTGACCGCCTCACTGGAAGCGCTGGCGGCGGGGCCGATCCACGACGGCGAAGCGCCGGACGAGATCTTCGGCCGGGTGTCGCACCTGCTTTTCGAGCGGACGCCGCCCGAGAAGTACGCCACGGGGTTCATGGCGACGTTCGAGCCCGACAGTGGACGCCTCAAATACTGCAACGCCGGCCACAATCCGGGGATCGTGCTGCGCGACGGAGGCCAGGTCGAGTGGATGGAGTCCACCGGCATGCCGCTCGGCATCCTGCCCACCGGCACCTACTCGACCAACGAGATCACGCTCGACCGCGGCGACACCGTCGTGCTCTACACCGACGGCCTCACCGAGGCCGAGAACCCGGCCGAGGAGGAGTACGGAGAGGAGCGCCTCGCACAGCTGTGCGCCAGCCATCGGGACGACGCCCTGCCCGACATGGCGCAGATGATCGCGACCAACCAGGACGAGTTCGTTCAAGGTGTGCCCTACGCCGACGATCGCACGGTGGTGCTGATCCGGCGGGTGTGAGCCCCGGACTCCGGTGTCCGGTGAAGCGCTGGCGGCACGGAGAATGACGTCGGCCCACGTTGTGTTGCTCTTGTGACCGAGTTACAATCTCGCAAAACGAGGGGTGTTCAAGCAGTGGAACGCGGAACGACAATCGGCGGGTATCGTGTGGTCGCATCGGTCGGCGCCGGCGGCATGGGAGAGGTGTGGCAGGCCGAGGACGAAAAGCTCGGCCGTCAGGTCGCGCTCAAGGTGCTGCCCGCCGAGTTCGCCGAGGACGTCGAGCGGCTCGCGCGCTTCGAGCGTGAGGCGAAGGTGCTGGCGAGCCTGAACCACCCCAACATCGCGACGTTGTACGGGCTGGAAACGATATCGTCCGAGTCCGCGCCCGAGGAATCGGGAACGGCATCGGGA
>JASFPU010000056.1:0-10205 GCA_050115855.1 Holophagae bacterium | reverse complement strand
GGTCGCGGCGGTACGCCGTATTGTCGAGCTGTGCCGCGACACCGGGTGCCGGACGCACATCGTCCACCTGGCGAGCGGCGCCGCACTCGATCTGATCGCGCGGGCGCGGCGGGACGGCGCGCCGATCTCAGCCGAGACCTGCCCGCACTACCTCCAGTTCACCATGGACGACCTGTCGCGCCAGGGGTCGCTGCTCAAGACCGCACCGGTGGTCAAGACCGCAGACGACCGCGACCGGCTGTGGACTGGCGCCGCCGACGGCGATATCGAGGTCATCGCCACCGACCACGCGCCCGCCCAGTGGCCCGAGGAGAAGAACACCGGGTCGATCTGGACCGACTACGGGGGCGTGCCCGGCGTCGAGACGCTGCTGCCCTACCTGCACTCGGAGGGCGTCGTGGCCGGACGACTCACGCTGGAGCGGTTGACCGAGCTGACCGCAGCCAACCCGGCGCGGCTCTTCGGCGTCGATCACCGCAAGGGGGCACTCGCCGAGGGCATGGACGCCGATTTCGTGGTGTTCGACGATGACGTGCACTGGAAGGTGTCGCGCTCGAAACTGCACAACCTCAACCGGTACACGCCGTTCGAGGGGGTCGAGCTGATCGGCCGGGTGCGGGCGACCTACGTCCGGGGCACACCGGTCTTCGAGCGCACCGCCGACGGGCGTGAGCTGTTCGCCGCCGCCGGCATCGGTCGCTGGGTCCAGCGGGGCGAGGCGTGACGGCACCGTTGCCCGCCGCGCCGCCGACGGTGATCGTTGGTCCGGGCACCGTGATCACATCACTCCGCGACCCGGAGATCATCGACCGGGGTGCCGTGCTCTGGCGCGGCGGGGAGATTGTCGAGGTCGGCCAGTTCGACGACCTCGAACATCGCGAACCAGCGGCTCGCCGGCTCGACGCCGGCGGCGGCCTGATCCTGCCGGGCCTCGTCAATCTGCATCACCACTTTTACTCGTCCCTCGCCAGAGGCCTCGACCCGGGCCTCGAGCTGACCGACTTCCCGACCACCCTGGCCGGCCTCTGGTGGCGGCTCGACCGCGCGCTCGACCCCGACACCGTGCGGCTGTCCGCCGCGCTGGCCGCCGTGGACTGCATCCGCTGGGGCACGACGACCGTCTTCGACCACCACGCCTCGCCGAGCTGTGTCGACGGCAGCCTGGAGCTCGTCGCCGGCGTCGTGGAACGGGCCGGGCTGTCGGCCGTGCTCTGCTACGAGGTCAGCGACCGCAACGGCCACGACGGGGCGCTCGCCGGGCTCGAGGAAAATCTGGCGTTCTGCTCGGCCCGGGCGACTCATCCCTCGGTGCGGGGCATGCTCGGGCTGCACGCCAGCTTCACCGTGACCGACGCCACGCTCGACGCCGCCGCGCGACGCCATCGGCCGGAGATCGGCTGTCACATCCACGTCGCCGAGGACCCGGTGGACCCGGAGACGTCGAGGTCGGCATTCGGCGCCGGTCCGGTCGAACGACTCGAACGGTTCGGGCTGCTGAGCGGCCGGACGCTCGCGGTCCACTGCATCCACCTCGAGGCCACCGAGCGTGGGCGGCTGGCCGATCACGACGCGGTGGTGGTCCACAACCCCGAGTCCAACGCCAACAACGGCGTCGGTCGACTCGACCTCGAAGCCACCGCGGCCGACGGCTGCCGGATCGGGCTCGGCACCGACGGGATGTCGTCCGCGATGCTCGGCTCGCTGCGCGCGGCGTTCCTCGGCGCCCGCGCCGGCCGCCATGATCCGCATGCGGGCTGGACGGTCGTGCCGGAGCTGCTCGCGGTCAACGTCGAGGCGGCGGGGCGGTTTCTCGATCGACCCCGGCTCGGCCGGCTCGAGCCGGGCGCCCCGGCCGACTTGTGCGTGCTCGACGGAGCGCCGCCGGCGCCGGTCACCGAGGACAACTGGTTCGCCCACCTCGTCTTCGGCGGTGCCGCGACACCCGTGCGCCACACCGTGGCTCAGGGGCGCGTGCTGCTCGAGGACCGCCGGCTCACGACCCTCGACCCGAGGGCCATCGCGGCTGAGGCGCGGGCGCGGGTGCCCGAGCTGTGGCGCCGCTTCCACGAGCTCGCACCGAGCGTTCCACCCTGGATGGTGGGTTAAACCGCGAAGACGCGAAGACGCAAAGCTCCGCAACGCCGCAAACCCACAGATGACACAGATGTCAGTGCAGCCACCGCAGATCACGCAGATCAGCGCAGATACCATCTCCCCGGACAAACCGCAGATCACGCGGATCGACGCTGATCCCATCGCACCATCGCAATTAACGCAGAGACGCAGAGGCGCATTGACGCAGGGCATCGCAACCGTTCCTGTCGGCGGAGTCGGCGCCGGTCTACGACCGTCGCCACCGCGGAACCGCCCGGCCGCACCGAACACGAGCGTTCGTCGCGGCCGGTCGATTCCGCGGCCCGCTGCGCCTACGGCACAGCGGCTCCTCCTGGGCCAACGAGACCATTTTCCTCGTTCATCCTTTCTCGGTGGAGGGGACGCCCGAGGCCGCTTCGATGGTCGAGGTCTGCGGGGCGCACCGGAGGTGCGACCCGAGGCGGCGAAGGACGGCTGCCAAGCGCTCGTGATTGGCCGCCGTCCTTCAACGCCTCGATGCCACGGCGTCGAGCCGTGGCTGGCAGACCGCTTCGCGTTCAACGACCTCTGATTCTCGTCATCCTGCGATGCCTGCGATGGCTCTGCGCCTCTGCGTCTCTGCGTTACCCTGCGATGATCTGCGACGATCTGCGTGATCTGCGGTGACTGCGATGCTCTGCAATGTTATGCGTGCTTGCCGCCATTGCGGTTCAACCCCGACCCTCTGGATTACCCCTCCGAGCCGAGCTCGATGTTCACCTCGCGTCCGCGGAGCATCTCATGCAGCTCGGAGTAGCGGCCGAGGTCGAGCTCGGCGAGCTCGGCGCGGTGCCGCCACAGCAGACGAGACGTGTCGGGGCTCACGCCATCGATCACAGGCAGCTCGGGCTCCTCGAGGTCCGCGATCCGCGCCTCGAGCCGGGCCTTGATCTGGCGCGTCGCCGAGGATCCGCCGGAGCGCGTTTCGAGGCCCTCCACGAACTCCAGGTCCTCGGTCGTGGCGCGTCTGAGCTCGCTGACCACGTCGTCTTGGACGACGGCTTCGCCGACGCCGTCGCGCCACCTGTGGTAGACCAGATCCTCGATCCAGTTGAACTCCGCACGCGACATGCCGTGGCTGCGAAGGGCCGCGACCTGCGCCGCCGCCACCTCGCGAACCAGGCCGAGCACCTGCTTGGCGGTGTCCCAGTCCTCGCTGCCGTTCCGGTCGAGCCGCCGCTCGAGCTGCTGCCACTCGAGGTAGCGGGGGAGCAGCTCGCGTCGGACGGCCAGGAAGATGTCGAGCCGGTCCTCGGGAATCGTGCCGTCGGCCGGCGCCGTGAACGGAAACTCCGCGTCGAGCTCGGCCAGCCGGTCATCGGACTTGGTCAGCTCGACGATCGGACCGACCACCGCCTTGCCCTCGCGGTACAGCCCCGGACCGTAGATCAGGCCGAGCACGATGAGCACGGCCACGACCGCGCCGGCCACCGACCAGATGACAGTCGAGGTTCGCTGCATGGCACCTCCTCCGACCATGATACGGATCCGACCCGACGGGAGTTCCGCGACATCGAGACGCTCGGCGCCGCTTTTCGCCCCGAAACCGCACCGGAACTGGCATAATTCGGGCATCTTCGCTGTTGCAGGCGAGCGAACGCGTGGCCGACAAGGAGCCTGGCAGGGTGGCACACTCACCGTCCGACAACTCAGCCGACAGCCTTCTCGCCAGTCAGGACTACGTCGACGAGCTGTACGACCAGTGGCGCGACGATCCGTCGTCACTGCCCGAGCAGTGGCGGCACTTCTTCGCCGGTTTCGACCTGGCGGTCGGCTCTGACGCGCCGAACTCGGAACAGGCCGCCGATCAGAGCAAGGTCGCCGGCCTGATCTACGCCTATCGCAACGTCGGCCACCTGATCGCCGACACCAACCCGCTCGGCGACGGTGAACGCCACGATCCGATCTTCGATCTCGAAACACACGGCCTGACCGAGGACCACCTGGACCGGGTCTACGACACCGGTCACCTGGGTGGGCCCCAACGGATCACGCTTCGCGGGCTCATCGACTACCTTCGCAACTGCTACTGCCGGAAGATCGGCGTCGAGTACATCCACGTTCAGGACCGTCGCGTCCGGCGGTGGCTGCAGAAGACCATGGAGCCGGTGCTCAACAAACCCGAGGTCGCCAACGAGAAGAAGCGGCGCATCCTCGGCTGGCTGATGCACGCCGAGGTCTTTGAGTCGTTTCTCAACACCCGGTACCAGGGACAGAAGCGGTTCTCGCTCGAGGGCGTCGAGACGGTCATCCCCGCGCTGCACGAGTTTCTGGACGCGGCATCCGACACCGGCGCCGAGGAAGTGGTGATGGGCATGTCGCACCGGGGACGGCTGAACGTGCTGGCCAACATCCTCGGCAAGCCGATCGACATGATCTTCCACGAGTTCGAGGACAACCTCAAGACCACCGACTACGCCGATGGCGACGTCAAGTACCACCGGGGGTACTCGTCCGACTACACCGTCACTTCCGGCAAGACGCTCCACATCAGTCTGACCGCCAACCCGAGCCACCTGGAGGCGGTCGACCCCGTCGTCGAGGGCCGGGCCCGGGCCAAGCAGCGCCAGATCGACGACACCCGGTATCGGTCGAAGGTCATTCCGCTGCTGCTGCACGGCGACGCCGCGTTCGCTGGACAGGGCCTGGTCGCCGAGACCTTGAACCTTTCTCAGCTGCCCGGCTACCGCACCGGCGGTACGGTGCACATCATCATCAACAACCAGATCGGCTTCACGACGACCGCGGCCGAGGCGCGCTCGTCTCGTTACCCGACCGACGTCGCCAAGCTGGTCGAGGCGCCGATCCTGCACGTCAACGGCGACGATCCCGAGGCCGTCGTCTGGGCGGTCGAGCTCGCCGTCCGGTTCCGCCAGCGCTTTCACCGCGACGTCGTGGTCGACATCATCGGCTATCGACGCCACGGTCACAACGAGGGCGACGAGCCGGCGTTCACCCAGCCCGTGATGTACCAGAAGATCGCCAATCGACCGCCGGTCCGCGAGCTGTACCAGCTCCAGCTCGAGGCGGAGCACGCGATCAGCCTCGACGAGAGCGCCCATCTCCGCGACGAGCTCCAGGGCATGCTGGTCGAAAAGCACCGCCAGGTGCAGGAGAGCTGCCCGCTCCCCGAGGACGACCAGCACGCCTTCCACAAGCGGTGGACCGGGTTGAACAACCCCTACACCTTCTCACCCGGCGACACCGCGGTCGACCAGGACACCCTGAACGCCGTGGCCGAGGCGCTGACCACGGTCCCTGACGGCTTCCAGCTCAACCGCAAGGTCGCTCGGCGGCTGCCCGAGGTCCGGTCGACCGTCGCGGACGGCGGCGACGTCGGCTGGCCGCTCGCCGAGCTGCTGGCGTTCGGCACATTGCTCTCGGAGGGGGTTCCGGTCCGACTTTCGGGGCAGGACAGCGTCCGGGGCACCTTCTCGCAACGGCACGCCGCGTGGTTCGACACCGAGACCCAGGAGAGCTACGTTCCGCTCAACCATATCCGCGACGACCAGGCGAGGTTCTGCGTTTACAACTCGATGCTGTCCGAGGCGGCGGTGCTCGGCTTCGACTACGGATACTCCCTCGTCGAACCCAACATGCTCGTGCTCTGGGAGGCGCAGTTCGGCGACTTCGCGAACGGCGCCCAGGTCATCATCGACCAGTTCATCACCGCCGCGCTCGACAAGTGGCAGCGCGGTAGCGGCATCGTCATGCTCCTGCCACACGGGTACGAGGGGCAGGGACCGGAGCACTCGAGCGCCTACCTCGAACGCTACCTCACGCTGTGCGCCGAGGAGAATATCCAGGTCTGCAACCTGACAACACCGGCGCAGTACTTCCACGCGCTGCGCCGCCAGCTCCGCCGCGACCTGCGCCGGCCGCTCGTCATCATGGCGCCGAAGTCGTTGCTCCGCCACAAGCGGTGCGTATCGCCCGTTGCGGACCTGACCGACGGTCACTTCCACGAAATCCTGGACGACCCGACCCCACCGACGCACACCCGACGGCTCGTGCTGTGCAGCGGTAAGGTCTACTACGACCTGATCGCCGGCCGCGAGGATTCCGGCGTCGACGACGTCGCGATCGTCCGGATCGAGCAGTTCTACCCGTTCAACACCGAGCTCTTCACGTCGATCACCGAGCCGTACTCGGATGCGGCCGAGATCGCATGGGTCCAGGAGGAGACCGCCAACCGCGGCGGCTGGGCCTTCATGTTCCCACGGCTGATCGACGCGTTCCCGGACCGCAGTCCCCGCTACATCGGTCGGGGGCCGAGCGCGAGCCCGGCAACCGGCTCGCCCCGGGTCCACAAAGAGCAGCAGCAGGCCATCGTCGACGAGGCGCTCGGGCAGGAGTGAACGCGAATCGCGGCGGGCCGACCCGGCCCGCTCGGGAGGAGATTGACATGGCGGTCGACGTCACGATTCCGGAGATCGGCGAGTCCATCACCGAGGGGTTCCTCGCCGAATGGTCGCAGTCAAACGGCGCGATGGTCGAGGCGGGGACACCACTTCTCGTGCTCGAGACCGACAAGATCACGATGAACGTCAACGCCGACGTCGGCGGCCGGCTCGAGATCCTGGTCGACGAGGGGTCCGACGTCGAGGTCGGCCAGGTCGTCGGCCGCATCGACCCGGATGCCGCCGACCAGGGTTCGCACGATGAGCCGACGCCGGACGACGCGAAAAAGGAGACCGAGGAGTCATGGGAGGAGCCCATGCCGGAGGCGCCGGAAAGGGGGGAGAGGGCGCCGGCGACCGACGCCGAATCGACCTTCGACCTGACCGGGTTGTCACCGGCCGTCCGGCGGCTGGTCGCCGAGCACGAACTCGACCCGTCGACCATCGACGGCACCGGCAAGGACGGGCGCATCCTCAAGGCCGACGTGCTCGCCTACATCGATCGCGCGGAGCAGGCCGCGGAGGCGGTCGCCGACGACAGCGATCTCGAGGCGGCGACGCCCGTCGAGGGCCCTCGTCCGTCACCCGAGCCGCCGGCGGTGTCCGGCGCGCCGCGACGCGAACCGTCGGGGCCGACCGGTCCCACCGCGGTCGGCGATTTCGGCCAGCGCCAGAGCCGCGAGCCGATGTCCCGGCTCCGGCGCCGCCTCGCCGGCCGGCTGGTCGAGGTGCAGCAGACGGCGGCCATCCTCACCACCTTCAACGAGGTCGACATGAGCCGGGTCATGGCACTCCGGTCGCGGTACAAGAAGACCTTCGAGGACAAGCACGGCGTCGGGCTCGGGTTCATGTCGTTCTTCGTCAAGGCCGCGGTCGACGCGCTCAAGACGGTGCCCGAGGTCAACGCCTTCATCGACGGTGAGGACGTGGTCAGAAACCACTACTACGATATCGGCATCGCGGTGAGCAGCGACAAGGGGCTCGTGGTCCCGGTGGTGCGCGACGCCGACCGGCTGGCCATGGCCGACGTCGAGAAGACCATCGCCGAGCTCGCCGGCAAGGCGCGCGACCGGACGCTGCAGCTCGACGACCTGACCGGTGCGGTGTTCACGATTTCGAACGGCGGCATCTTCGGCTCGATGATGTCGACGCCGATCCTCAATCCGCCGGGGAGCGCCATCCTCGGCATGCACGCCATCACCAAACGCCCAGTCGTGGTCGACGACGAGATCGTCATCCGTCCGATGATGTACCTCGCGCTGTCGTACGACCACCGGATCATCGACGGCCAGGAGGCCGTCACCTTCCTGAAACGCATTGTCGAGTGCCTCGAAGACCCCGAACGCCTGCTGCTGGAGGTCTGACCATGACACGCTACGACCTGGTCGTCATCGGCTCCGGGCCCGGTGGCTACGTGTGCGCCATCCGCGCCGCGCAGCTCGGCCTCAAGGTGGCGCTCGTCGAGCAGTTCGCGACGCTCGGAGGGACCTGCCTCAACGTCGGCTGCATCCCGTCCAAGGCGCTGCTCGAGTCGTCCGAGGTCTTCGAGTCGACCCGTCGGCACGCCGCCGACCACGGCGTCGAGGTCGGCGACGTGACGCTCGATCTCGGGACGATGATGGAGCGCAAGGGCCGCATCGTCGACGAGCTCACCGGCGGCGTTGCCGGCCTCATGAAGAAGAACAAGATCGATGTCGTGATCGGTCGCGGCGAGCTGGAAGGTCCCGATACGATCGTGGTCCACGGCGACGACACCACCGAGCTCGGCGCCGAGCATGTCTGCCTCGCCATGGGTTCGGCGCCGGTCGAGCTGCCGTTCCTGCCGTTCGACGGCGACCGCGTGGTGTCATCCACCGAGGCGCTCGCGTTCGACGCGGTACCGAAGCGGCTCGTCGTGATCGGCGGCGGTGCGGTCGGCCTCGAACTCGGCAGCGTCTGGCGGCGACTCGGATCCGAGGTGACGGTGGTCGAGATGCTGCCCACCATCGCGCCATTCGCCGACCGTTCCATGGCCAAGGCGCTCGAGCGGGCACTCGCCGACCAGGGCCTGGAGTTCCGGCTCAAGACCAGGGTCACCGACGCCAAGGTGCTGAAGACCAAGGTCAAACTGACCGTCGAGCCGGACGAGGGCGATGCCGAGACCATCGACTGCGACCGGGTGCTGGTCGCCGTCGGACGGCGGCCGGTGACCGACACGGCCGGGCTCGAGGCCGCGGGGGTCGAGCTCGACGACGCCGGCCGGGTCGACGTCGACGACCATCTGCGCACCAACCTGGCCACGGTGTACGCCATCGGCGACCTCGTCCGGGGCCCGATGCTCGCCCACAAGGCCGAGGACGAGGGCGTCGCCGTCGCCGAGACCATCGCCGGTCTGCCCGGCCACGTCAACTACCACGCCATCCCGAACGTCGTCTACACCGATCCCGAGCTCGCCATGGTCGGGCGGACCGAGGCCGAGCTCAAGGACGACGGCGTCGCGTACACCACCGGCAGGTTCATGTTCCGGCCGAATGGGCGGGCCAAGAGCCTCGGCAACGAGGTCGGCCAGGTGAAGATCCTGGCCGACTCCGAGACCGACGAGATCCTCGGCGTCCACATGGTCGGTCCACGGGTCTCCGAGCTCATCGCCGAGGCGGTACTGGCGTTGGAGATGCGCGCCTCCGCGGAGGACCTGGCGCGGACCTGCCACGCCCACCCGACCCTGTCCGAGGTCGTCCGCGAGGCCGCCCTGGCGGTCGACAAGAGGTCGATCCACAGCTGACGCGAGCGGTCAGCTATCAGCTGAGCCTCTTGCAAAATTCGACAATCGGACACAAAGGTCTTCCGGCACTCTTCACCAGCAGGCCGGCGAGACGCCGGCCCTACAATGGTTCTCAGCCCTTTGTAGTGCCGGCGTCTCGCCGGCACAGAGAGCACAAACCAATAACTTGCCCCGACCGGTGGATTTTGCAAGTGGCTCAGCTCTCAGCGGTCGGCCCTGGTGCGGCGGGCAATCCACAGATCACACAGATCGAGCACAGACGGCGCGCTGGCATCGCACCGTTTCGGATCATTGGACATCAATCAACGAAGAGATGCGGAGCGGTGACCGGGGTGTTGTCTCGGTGAAGCGGGATGCCTGAGAACCGGAGCGCACGAGTTTTTCACCACAAAGAGTACAAAGAGCGACCCACACTAAGAACACAAAGCCATCGTATTTTCAGTTGGCGCGTCAGGCCGCTGTGCGTTGGGGTTGCTTCGAGGGGTGCGGGCGACCGAGAGGATGGTGTCGAAACACGGAGATCACGGCGGAACCACGGTGGAGCCACGGAGAGCATCTTCGAGTCATCGCAGGACGCCGCTGGTGATTGACTTTTCCGGCCGAGGGAACGAGGTCGGAAATGCGATGGTGTTCGTGGGTTCTTGGTGGATCTTGGTGTCCTTGGTGTTTCACATGCGATGAATGCGATGTGATCTGCGGCGATCTGCGTGATCTGCGGTTGCTCCGCTGCGGTGCTCCGCGTGCTTGGTGGCGTCACTGTTGTCGGCCGAACCTCAACATCCACGCCATGACTCACGTAGAATGAACGTGATCGTGGGGACATTCTCTCAATTCAATCGTGTCTTTCGAAACGCCTCCCTGTTGGCCGCGCTGATCGCGACCGGCTGCTCTGGCAGCGCCACACCACCGCC
>JASFPU010000055.1:0-10213 GCA_050115855.1 Holophagae bacterium | reverse complement strand
GTGGTCGCGCTCGATATCCCGGAAGGCTCGTCGGGTCGTGCGGTGCTCGACCAGCTGCACGACCGCGGTCTGCTGCCGTCGGTCACCGCGGGCCGCCTCTACCTACGCGCCGCCGGCGACGGCCGGTGGCTCCACTACGGCCACTACCGGCTGCCGGCCGGGAGCCGTCCGGTCGACGTTTTGGAACGCCTGCTGGACGGCCGCATCGAACAGCTCACGGTGACCGTCGTCGAGGGTTCAACGGTCGCTGAGACCGCCGACCAGATGACGGCGGCTGGCGTCGGCAGCGAGGCGGAGTGGCTGGCGGCGGCGAAGCGTACCGAGTGGATCGCCGATCTGGTGCCGGAGGCGGCGTCGCTCGAGGGTTTCCTGTTCCCGGACACCTACCAGTTCGCCGTCGGGATCGGGGTCGACGCCGCAGCGCACCACCTCGTGCAACGGTTCCGGTTGGTCTGGGACCGTGTGCGTGCCGCCGGTCCCGAGCCGTGGGGGGAGCCGTTGGAGATTGTCACGCTGGCCTCGATGGTCGAGGCGGAGACCGCGATTGACGTCGAGCGGCGGCGCATTGCCGGCGTCTTCGTCAACCGGCTGCGGCGTGGCATGCTCCTGCAGTGCGACCCGACGGTGGTCTACGCCCTCAAGCGGCGCGGTGAGTGGCACGGACGGCTGCTCCGGATCCACTGGCAGGTCGACGATCCGTACAACACCTACCGCTACCCGGGGCTGCCTCCCGGCCCGATCAACTCTCCCGGCGAGGCCGCGCTTCGGGCCGCGTTGGATCCGGAGACCCACGACTACCTGTACTTCGTCGCTTCGCCGGACGGCGGTCACGCCTTCTCGGAGACGCTCGCCGACCATAACCAAGCGGTCGCCGCGTGGCGGCGATCGCGCCGTTGACCCTCATCGGATCCGCGGTGTAACGTTGACGGTTGGAGGGAGCATGGCGGAGGTCCACCGGTGGTTCGACACGTGCCTCGTGCTGCGTGACCTGTGGCAGGACGATCTGGGTCACCTGTGCCGTGCGGCCGTGATCGAGGACGGCGCCGTCGGACGTCGGCTCTGGCTGCGCATTTTCGACGGCCCGGGTGTGCCGCAGTCGGCGGTCGTCGCCGCGTTCGACGACGCCCGTCGCATCGCCGAGGGGTTCACCGACCCACAGCTGCCTCCGCAGCCGCTTTTTCTGATCGACTCCGGGGTGCCGGGTCTGGCCTGGGAGGCGTCCGTCGGTCAACCGCTCAACCGGATTCTGGCGCGGGCCCGCGACGAGGCGCTTCCCCTGCAGCCGGACAACGCCCTCCTGATCGTGGCCAAGATCGCGCGCTGTCTGGCCGCCACCGAAGGGATCGGCATCGACGGTCACGCGCTGCACCACGGCTTCCTTCACCCGGGATTGGTGCTGCTCAGTGACGATGGTGAGGCGGAGGTCACTGGCTTCGGCTTGGGCGCGGCGCTGAACGGCGCCGAGTCCGATCCGTACGCGCTACCCGGTGCCGTCGCCTACATGGCACCCGAGGTGCTTGGCGGCGAGGGTTCGTCGACAGCGGGTGACGTCTACTCGCTCGGCGCCATTCTGTTCCACCTGCTGACCGGAACCGCCCTGCCGACCGCCGTAGCCGAGCGTGAGGCAGCGGTCGAGGCCGCCCGCCTGGCGTGGGACGGCGAGCCGATTCCGGACGACATCCGGCAGCTGCTGTCACACTCGTTGGCGTCGACCGCGGACGACCGGATGCCATCAGCCGCACAGCTGTGTCCGGAGATCGAAAACCTGGTGTATGGCGGCGCCTACGCACCGACGACCTTCAACCTCGCCCTGTTCATGGACCGCCTGTTCCGCGCCGAGTTCGAGGCCGACGAACTGGCGCGTTCGGAGGAGGACTCGATCGATGTCGGTTTGCTGCTGCCGGCCGACCCAGAGCCGGAGCCGACGGCACCGGAACCGGAGACCGTCCCACCCCGACCCACCGCGGTCGCACCCGACCGACCGAGTCGCAGCCGTCGCGTCCTGTGGGTGGTGGTCGTGACGAGCATCGGGATCGGCGCGGTCGGCGCCGGCCTGTGGCTCGGTCGTGGGGCGCTGGCTCCGGCCGGCCCTGCGCCGACACCGACCCCGAGCGCGGCCGAGATCGAGGCCCGCCGGCAGGCCCAGGAGGATCGGCTGCGGTCCATGACCCAGGCCATGGTGCAGGAGATGATGGCGGAGAAGGAGACCGAGATCCGGCAGGAGCTCATGGCACGGCAGAAGCGGATCGAGGAGCTCCAGTGGCGGCTCCAGCAGAGCGAGCGACGGGCGGCATCGAGCACGGCGGCCGCCGCGGATGAAGCGGCGACGCAGCAGGCCCTCAAGGCGGAGATCCGGGCCGAGGAGCAGGCTCAACGGGCCCAGGAGGAGGCCCTCGAGACCCCGGCGGACGGCGCGGAGACACCCGACACGTGGCCGGTCGCGGTCGACGACGCCGGCAGCGCGTCCGCAGCGGCGGCGACCAGCCGTGGTGAGATAACGCCCGGCGCGGTGGATCGGACCCCGACCGGTGCGGTCGCGGTGGAGCGGCCGTTCCCGGAGCCCACAGCGCCGCGCCCGACCGTGGTTCGTGCCGTGAGCCCGGGTGACTTCATCGAGCCCGACGCGGTCGACAGCGATCCCGTGGTCGTCAAGAGCCAACCGTTGACCTGGCCCCGCAGCGCGCTTCGGTCGGGCGTGCAGGGCGTGGTGGTCGTCCGCGTGACGGTGAACCCGTCGGGTGGGGTCGACGAGGTCGACGTGTTGCGTGTCGACGACGACGCGTACGGCATTCCCGAGGCGGCGGTCGCGGCCGCGACCGGCTACCGTTTCAAACCCGGATTCAAGGACGGCGTGCCGATCACCACCTACGCCTTCATCACGTGGCGGTACGACTTCTCGAGGGAGTGAGGCGGCGATTCGAAACGAACGCGGGGCCGAGCGTCTCGCTCGGCCCCGATCGTCTGCGTCATGCTGCACACCCACAACTCCGGTCGAGCTGTGGGTGTGCGATGCGACGGGTCTGTGGTGTCAGACCTCGACGCGCTCGCGAAGGGTCTTGCCCGGCTTGAAGTGGACGTACTTCTTGGCCTTGATGGTGATGGTCTCACCGGTGGCCGGGTTGCGGCCCTGACGCTCGCCGCGGCTCTTCGTGGCAAAGGTCCCGAACCCGGGGATCGTCACCTTCTCACCGGCGTCGAGCGCGGTGGCGATGATGCCCTTGCGGGGTTGAGCGGAGAACATCACGTCCACGATCTCTGCCGCTTTCCCCTGACTCAGGCCGGTTTTCTTCGCAAGCTTCAGTGCCATCTCGGTCTTGTTCATGCAAACCTCCGAACGCTAGTGTGCCCATAATATTGGATGCGAAAAACGCAGCTGTCAAGGGCAAATCCGGGGTTTGCCGAGGTCGGGAACGACTTGCTTTCCACCCTCCGGCGAGATAGCGTGAGCCGTGGAGGTGAGTATGGATCTCAGACTCCGTGGCAAACGGGCTCTGGTGACCGGGTCGTCGCGCGGCATCGGCCGCGCCATCGCGCTGTCGCTCGCCGACTTCGGTGTCGACGTCGCGATCAACTACCTGCGCGGTCGGCAGCGGGCCGAAGAGACCGCCCGAGAGATCGAGAATCGCGGCGTCCGGTGCCTCGTGATCAAGGGCAACGTGGCGAAACCCGAGCACGTCGAACGCATCTTCACGACGATCAGCGAGCAGTGGGGCGGACTCGAGATGGTAATCTCGAATGCGGCGTCGGGTGTGCTCAAATCAGCCAAAGAGCTGACGTTGCACCACTTCGACTGGGCCATGCACATCAACGCGGCAGCGCTGCTGCCGATCATCCAGAACTTCATCGAGCTGCCGTCCGAGGGAGACAAGACGCTGGTCGCCGTCTCCTCGCTCGGCGCCGTGCGGGCCATTCCCAACTACACCGCGGTCGGCGCGTCCAAAGCCGCGCTCGAGTCGATGGTCCGGCACCTCGCCGCCGAGCTCGCCTCGGAGGGGTTGCGGATCAACGCGGTGTCCGCCGGTACTGTCGACACCGACGCCCTGCTCCACTTCCCCAACCGTGAGGACCTGCTCGACGGCGCGCGACAGCGGACCCCCGTCGGCCGGTTGCTCAATCCCCAGGACGTCGCCAACGTTGTGATCTTCCTCTGCACAGAGTACGCGTCGATGATCCACGGTCAGACACTGGTCGTCGACGGGGGGTACTCCATCCTCGCCTGACCCGCGTCCGAGTCCGCGTCCGATCCCGATCCCGAGTCCGAAGACAGCGTCCGCGATCAGCGGCAGCGGCAGCGGCAGCGGCAGCGGCAGCGGCAGCGGCAGCAGCGAACAGTAGCTCACCCGCAGAGCTCCTCAGGTCGATCCCGTTCTCGTTCCCGTTGCCGATCCCGTTCCCGTTCCCGTTCCCGTTCCCGATGAACGGTACTGCATCCCGATTCGCGCCCATGACGTTCACCGACCGGGCTCGGCGATTGCCACCCGTAGCATTGTTCGGTTGGAGTGCCTTGGTGATGCGGGCGTCCCGCCCGCAACGAATCCGTTCCGGAATCGAACAATGCAACAAGTGGCACGTCCGCCGGCAACGTGCCCCTTCCTGCCCTCCACCACCCCGATTCCCGCGAGTTCAATCGCCACCGGCGGGCGTGCCGAGAGCTCACCCGAGCAGCGGTCTCAGGTACCTCCCGGTGTACGACGCGTCGCACGCGACGACCTGTTCCGGCGTGCCCTCGGCGACCACCCGACCGCCCGCGTCGCCGCCCTCGGGCCCGAGGTCGATGATCCAGTCGGCGGTCTTGATCACGTCGAGGTTGTGCTCGATGATGATCACCGTGTTGCCGCGCTCGACCAGGGCGTGCAGCACCAGCAGCAGCTTCCGGACGTCGTCGAAGTGCAGCCCGGTGGTCGGCTCATCGAGCAGGTAGAGCGTCTTCCCGGTGGCGCGCTTGGCGAGCTCGCGCGACAGCTTGATCCGCTGCGCCTCGCCGCCCGACAACGTGGTCGCCGGTTGGCCGAGGTGAAGGTAATCGAGACCGACCGCGACCAGCGTGTCGAGCACGCGGACGATCTTGGGCACCGACGCGAAGACCTCACGCGCCTGGGCAACCGTGAGGTCGAGCACCTGGGCGATGTCGAGGCCCTTGTAGTGCACCTCGAGGGTCTCCCGGTTGTAGCGCCGACCGTGGCAGACGTCGCAGGTGACGAAGACGTCGGGCAGGAAGTGCATCTCGATCCGGATCTGGCCCGCGCCCTGGCACGCCTCGCAGCGACCACCCTTGACGTTGAACGAGAACCGGCCGGGCTTGTAGCCCCTCGCCCGAGCATCGGTGGTGGCCGCGAACAGCGATCGGATCGGGTCGAAGAGCTTGGTGTAGGTCGCCGGGTTGGAGCGCGGCGTGCGTCCGATCGGCGACTGGTCGATGGCGATCACCTTGTCGAGCTGATCGGCGCCCTCGACGGCGTCGTGCCGGCCGGGCCGAGCCAAGGTGCCGAGAAGCTGTCGCGCCACCGCCTTGTGCAGCACCTCGTTGACCAGTGTCGACTTGCCGGAGCCGGACACGCCGGTGACGCAGATCAGGCGGCCGAGCGGAAACGTGACATCGATCGACTTGAGGTTGTGCTCGGCCGCGCCCTGGACCTGAATCCGGCCACCGTTGCCGTTGGAACGCTGTGCGGGCACCGGGATCGACCGCCGACCGGCGAGGTAGTCACCGGTCAGCGACCCCGCGGCGTTGACAATCGCATCGGGCGGACCCGCCGCCACCACCTGTCCGCCGTGCCGGCCGGCGCCGGGGCCGAGGTCGATGACCCAGTCGGCGTCCCGGATGGTCTCCTCGTCGTGCTCGACCACCACGACCGTGTTGCCGAGATCCCGCATCCCCATCAAGGTGTCGAGCAGCCGCCGGTTGTCCCGCTGGTGCAGCCCGATCGACGGTTCGTCGAGGACGTAGAGCACGCCCATCAGCTTCGATCCGACCTGGGTCGCGAGCCGGATCCGCTGACTCTCGCCGCCGGACAGGGTGCCGGCCATGCGGTCGAGGGTCAGGTAGTCGAGTCCGACCGACACCAGAAAGCCGAGCCGGTCGCGGATCTCGCGCAGCACCTTGGCGGCGATCCGAGCGTCGCGCTCGCTCAGCTCGAGCGCGTCGAACCAACCCATGGCCCGGTTCACCGCGAGCGCCGAGACCTCGGCCAGGTTGGCGCCGCCGACCTTGACCGCGAGCGCCTCGGTCCGCAGCCGCGAGCCGCCGCAGGTCGGGCACGGTGCAAACGACATGTACCGCTCGAGCTCGCGTCGTACGGTCTCCGAGGAGGTCTCCTTGTAGCGCCGTTCGAGCCGCGGCAGGACGCCCTCGAAGCGGTCCCGGAAACGATACGCACCCTTGCGCCCGTGCCAGACGAAGTCGTGCTCGTCCGACGAGCCGTAGATGATCAGCTCGCGGACCGCGTTGGGCAGCTGGCGCCATTTGGTGTGGAGATCGAATCCGAGGTGCTCGCCGAGCTGCTCGAGCTGTCGCCCGACCCATGACCCTGGCCCGTGGCCCACCGTGGCCAGACACCCGGCGGCCAGGCTCCGGTCCGGGTCGAGGACCAGCCGTTCGGGGTCGACCTTGCGCTGGAAGCCGAGCCCCGAGCAGTCCGGGCAGGCCCCCTGCGGCGAGTTGAAGCTGAACAACCGGGGCGAGATCTCGCTCAACGAGAAGCCGCAGCTCGGGCACGAGTGGCGGGCCGACAGAACGAGCTCGTCGCCGCCGGCGACCGCGACCCGGACCAGCCCCTCGCCGACCCGCAGCGCGGTCTCGAGCGAGTCGGCGAGCCGGGGGGCGACGCCGTCACGCACCGACAACCGGTCGATGACGACCTCGATGGTGTGGCGCCGGTTCTTGTCGAGCTCCGGCGGCGACGCGGCGTCGATGAGCTCGCCGTCGACCCGAGCTCGGACGAAGCCCTCGCGGACCATCTGCGCGAACAACTTGCGGTGCTCGCCCTTGCGCGCGTCGACCACCGGGGCGAGCAGCATGAACCGGGCGCCATCGGCGAGGCCGACCAGCTGATCGACCATCTGCTCGACGCTCTTCGGCGCGATCGGGAGGTCGCAGTCGGGGCAGAACGGCACCCCGACCGACGCCCACAGCAGCCTCAGGTAGTCGTGGATCTCGGTGACCGTGCCGACCGTCGACCGCGGGTTGCGCGAGGTTGTCTTCTGCTCGATCGAGATCGCCGGCGACAGGCCGTCGATGGTGTCGACGTCGGGCTTCTCCATCTGATCGAGAAACTGCCGCGCGTAGGCCGATAGCGATTCGACGTAGCGCCGTTGTCCCTCGGCGAACAGCGTGTCGAAGGCGAGCGACGACTTGCCCGAACCAGAGACGCCGGTGATCACCACCAGACGGTCGCGTGGAATCCGGACATCGATGTTGGCGAGGTTGTGCTCGCGGGCACCGCGGATCACGATGTCGTCGCGCATCAGGTCTCTTCACCCGACCGGTCGTCTGTGGTCGTCATCGTCATTCCCATCACCGCAGCCGCTGAAGAGAACACCCGGGACGCGGTCCACGTTCCAGCTCTCCTCGCCGGACCGTCGCAGGTCGTTGCCTGGGGAACGGGCGCGACGGCATGTTTACGGCTCGATTATACGCGGGCCTCGGGACCCGTCCAGCCGGATCAGTGGCGCTCCTTGAGCGCCTGCTCGGCCTCCCGCTCGAGGGTGCGTCGGCGCAACGTCTCCCGCTTGTCGTGCAGCTGCTTGCCGCGCGCCAGGGCGATCTCGACCTTGATCCAGTTGCCGACCACCACGATCGCGGTCGGCACCACCGTCAGACCCTTCTCCGACACTTTGCCGGCGAGCCGCTCGATCTGGCGCTTGTGCATCAGCAGCCGGCGCGGCCGGCGCGGCTCATGACTCGCATACCCGCCGTGCTCGTACGGTCCGATGTGGCAGCCGACGAGGATCGCCTGACCGCCGACGAATTGAACATGCGCATCGGTCAGGTTGACCCGGCCGTCGCGGATCGCCTTGACCTCGGTGCCGAGCAGCTCGATACCCGCCACCTCGCGATCGAGGAGGTGGTACAGGTGCCGGGCACGACGATTCTGAGCGATGATCCGACGCTCGTCGGTCATGCCACCACCTTGGCGATCGCCTCGACGACCGCCGGGTCGAACTGGTGGCCGGCCGCTCGCTCCAGGATCGCCAACGCGCGCTCCCGGCTGACCGCGGGTCGGTAGCTGTTGGCGGCGGTGAACAGGTCGAAGACCTCGGCGACGTGCACGATCCGCGCGAGCAGCGGGATGTCGTCCCCGTGTAACCGGTCCGGATACCCGTTGCCGTCCCACCGCTCGTGGTGATGGCGGACGGCGTCGGCAATGTCGTTGAAACCCTCGACCCGGACGATCCGGTCGCCGACCTCGACGTGCATCCGGTAGGTTCGACGATCCTCCGGTCCCGGGGTCGGATGGAGGTAGAGCCGATCGTAGTCGAGCTCGCGCATGCCGACGTCGTGCAGCAGGCCGGCGAGCGCCGCGGACTCTGCCCGCCCGTCGTCGAGCTCGAGGACCTTGGCGATCGACCAGCACAGCCGCGACACACCGAGCGAGTGCGCGACGAGCTCCGGGTAGCGCCGATCGCCGGGCTGGAGCAACCGGCGAGCGAGGCCGCGCCGCACCACCCTGAGGTGAAACGCGTCCCGCGCCGACGTCAGTCGCCCGGCGAGGCGATGCAGCGAGTCCCGCGCCAGCTCCGGGGTGGCGTCGGTGACGACCGAGGCGGTCAGCGCGCAGCCCCGGTCGACCATCACCACCGCCGTCGCGATGACCGTCCTGCCGACTGCTGGGGCGCAGCCGGCGCCAGTCCGTCGGATCTCGGTCTTCCACGCGGCTCGCAGCGGAGCCGGGACCTGGGCTCGGTTCATGGCGTCGACCTGGTGGTTGATCAGCGGTTCGATCTCGATGGCCGCTGAACCCCGCTGGAGGTGGATCACCGTGCCGCCGGCGTGGTGATCCGTCAGGGACAGTGCCACCGCGACGATGCGCGGGTCGGCGACCAGGTCGTCGGCTGCGGCGTTGGCGTCGTCCAGGCCCAGCTCGTCGAGCAACGCCTCGGCCCCGTCGCCCCGGTCGGCCACGACGCCGGTCGGACGGCGTCCCGGCGCGTGCGTCGGGGCGCCGTCGTCCGGCGGCGCTTCCCCATCGTTCGAGATGATGTCGACGATGTCACGTCCGATCGCGTCGGCGAGCGTGACGTCAGCGTCGGTGAAGGGGCGCTGCCCGCCCTTGTCCCGGACGTCGACAAAGCCGACCAGGCCGGACGCATCGACCAGCGGCACCAGCAGCAGGCGCTGGTTGCCGGCGCTGCTCAGGTATCCGGTCAGCTCGCCGAGATCGGCCGCGCCGTTGTAGTACCGCGGCGCCCGATCGAACGCACGAACCATCCGCACCATCGGGTGGTCTGCAGCGAGCTCGCGCGCGACCGGCTCGGCACGGCCAAAGCCATACTGGCTGACCAGTGACCAGCTGGTGTCCTCCCGCTCGACATACAGGGCGGCCCTGGTGGCGTGCAAATCGCCCATGAACCGGTACAGGACCTTCTTGACATCCCGTCTGCGCTGCTCTGTCCACTGCTGTCGTGTCGCCGCCATCATCGGACTCCTCGCCGACCTCGGACCCTTAACTGTAGCGCAGTTCGACGGCGGTGTTCCGGGTGTTAGAATCTCCGGGTCATGTCGTTCGCCGTCGTCCTGCTCGTTGTCGCGGGCGTCACCTCTGCCGAACCTCTCGCGGTCGAGGTGGTCCGATCCCCCGCCACGGTCGACATCTCGTTCGAGCTGACCCAACCGCTGCCCGACGAGCTGGTCTCGGCGCTGGCCTCGGGCGCCGAGGCGCGGCTGTCGTACGTGCTGAAGATCAAGGCGCGGCGCAAGGCGTGGTGGGACCGACGGGTCTGGAGTGGCCAACTGGTCGCGATCGCCGCGTTCGACCCGATCACCGGACGCTATCGATGCTCGGTGGTGCTCGACGGTGTCATCACGTCGACCGGAGAGGTCGAGTCGGCGGAGGCAGCGAGACAGTGGCTGCGAGCGCCGCCTCCGGTTCGCGTCGAGCTGCCCGCAGCCCGACGCGACGCCGAGCTCAGGATTCGTGTCCGCGCCGTGTTCTCGACCGGGACCACGTGGCTGGTGTTTCCGACTCAGAACGCGACACCGTGGGTCGAGGTCGTT
>JASFPU010000054.1:0-10282 GCA_050115855.1 Holophagae bacterium | reverse complement strand
ACCCGCACTCGCTGCGGGTCGGCGCCGCGTTGTTCTGGATCGACCCGTCGCATAACCGGCCACTGATGCCCGAGACCCTGGAACTCTACCTCGCCACCAGCGGCTTCGACGTCGAGCGCCGCGAACCGCTCCACCCCTTCCCCGACGACCAGCTTTTCACGACGGACGGGCCGGTGGAGTCGAAGGGTGACGACGAGCTCGCCGTGCTCGGCGCTCGACTGGAACGGTTGTGCCACCGTCTCGACGAGCTGGTGAACGGAGCGCGCGATGTCGCGCTGTGGGCACGCAAACCTGAACGTACGTGACGGATCTCGGATGGAGGGATTGATGAAGACGAATCGACTCGCGCTGCTGATTCTGACCGCACTCGTCGCCGGTTGCGGCGGGGGCGCCGACACCGCCCAGAAGGAGACCGGATTGATGGTTGCCGACGACATCGTCCAACGCCGAGCGCAGTTCGTACCCGAGACGATCACGGCCGATGTCAGCCACCTGACGGACGGCGACCGGCAGGCGCTGCATCACCTGGTGGCGGCTGCCGACGCCATGGGTGACATCTTCTTCGTCCAGGCATGGGCGGGCAATCCGGACTTCGCCGCGAAGGTCGTCGAGCTCGACGGACCCGGGGCCGACGCCGCCCGCGACTACTACCGCATCATGGTCGGGCCCTGGGATCGGCTCGACCACCACGAGCCGTTCATCGGCGACATGCCCCACCCGCCCGGCGCCGGCTACTATCCCGAGGATCTCACCGAGGAGGAGTTCGCCGCGTGGCTCGACGATCATCCGGAGGACCTCAGCGCCTTCACCTCGTTACACACGGTCATCCGTCGGACGGACGACGGGCTGATCGCCATTCCGTACAGCGAAGCGTACGCCGAGCCGCTCGAGCGGGCTGCCGAGGCGATGCGCGCCGCCGCCGCGGCGACCGACAACGACAGTCTCACGCGATTCCTCGAGCTCCGTGCGGACGCGTTCTTCACCGACGACTACTACGCCTCCGACATGGCGTGGATGGACCTCGACTCACCGATCGAGGTCGTCATCGGCCCGTACGAAACCTACGAGGACGCGCTGTTCGGCTACAAGGCCGCCTTCGAGACGTTCCTGTGCGTCGCTCAGCCCGAGGACTCCGCCCGGCTCGAGGTCTTCAAGTCGGAGCTGCCGTTCCTCGAGGCCAACCTGCCGATTCCCGACGAGCACAAAAACTTCGAGCGCGGCTCGGAGTCGCCGATCCGGGTGGTCGACGAGCTGTACGCCACCGGGGACACGCGCGCCGGCGTTCAGACCATCGCGTTCAACCTGCCCAACGACGAGCGGGTGCGAGAGGCGAAGGGCTCGAAGAAGGTCCTGCTCAAGAACGTCATGCGTGCCAAGTACGAGGGCATTCTGGTGCCCATCGCGAAGGCCGTGCTGCCGGCCGACGAGGTCGACCGGATCTCGTTCGAGGCGTTCTTTCAGTTCACCCTCCACCACGAGCTGTCGCACGGCATCGGTCCCGGAAAGATCACGGTCGACGGTCGTGAGACCGAGGTTCGGCTCGAGCTCAAAGGTCTGTACTCGGCATTCGAGGAGGCCAAAGCGGACACGCTCGGCGTGTACGACATCTACGCGCTGGTCGACAAGGGGGTCATGGAGCCCGAGATCCTCGACAGTCTGCCTTGGACCTACACCGCGGGCATCTTCCGCACCACCAGGTTCGGAGTCGCCGAGGCGCACGGCCTCGGGATGGTGCTGCAGACTAACTTCCTGCGCGAGCGGGGCGCGGTCGAGGTCACTGAAGACGGCCGCTTCCGGCCGGTACCCGACCGATTTCAGGCCGCGTTCCGCGACCTGGCGCACGAGCTTCTCATGATCCAGGCCGAGGGCGACTTCGACGCCGCGGTCGCCTTCGTCGAACGCTACGGGGAGGTCGACCCGGCGATGCTGACCGCCATCGCCGGCCTCGACGGCATCCCGGTCGACATCGATCCCAGCTTTCCGTTCGCGAACGGATCGTGACTGAGTCGAGACGGATCGCGATCGTCGGTGGCGCCTCCGCCGGGCTCGGCTTCGCCATCGCCGGGCGGCTGCTCGCCGATGGCTGCCGAACGGTTGTCGTGTCCCGGTCGGGCGAGCGCATCGCCGCCGCGGCCGAGCGGCTGCGGACGGAGACCGGGGGTGACGTCGAGCCGGTCGCGGCGGACCTCGCCGACCCGGACGGTCCATTGCGGGTGGTCGAGGCGGCACGTGACGCCTTCGGCGATCCCGAGGTCATCGTCACCAACGCCGGCGGGCCACCCGCCATGCCGGCGGTCGATGCGACGGCGGCCGACCTGCTCGCCGCCGCCGAACTGCTCCTGCTGCCGGTGCAGCGGTTTCTCGAGCTGTGCCTGCCGGCCATGCGCCGGGCCGGCTGGGGCAGGGTGGTCGCGATCACCTCCATCGCGGTGCGCGAGCCGCAGCCAGGTCTGGTGCTGTCCAACGCGCTCCGCGCCGGCCTCACCGGCTATCTCAAGAGCGTCGCCGACGAGGTCGCTGTGGACGGCGTGACGGTGAACAGCGTGCTACCGGGCTACACCGCGACTGACCGCCTCACTGAGCTCGCCACGAGTCAAGCGACGGCGTCCGGCTCCACCGCCGACCAGGTGATGGCCGGATGGGCCGCCATGACTCCCCTCGGCCGGCTGCTCGAGCCGGCCGAGGTCGCCGCCGCGGTCGCCTTTCTCGCCTCGGACGCCGCGTCGGGCATCACGGGGCACGCACTGCCGGTCGACGGCGGCTTGGGGCGGGGGCTGCTCTGAGGTGATGGTTGGCGCGGTCATTGCAAGATCGCGGACGGGAGGGCACCGGCGACGATGACTGACGATACCGTCGAGACCGACCACTGTTTCAGGCTGACCGGCGAGGTTGACGGCCGCCGGGTGAGCCACGATCTGTCCATCGGCGAGCACGTGGTCGGTGCGGGCGTGGAGGCCGACGTCTCGCTGGTGGCCCGCGGTGTGTCCCGTCGGCACGCGTTGCTGTCGGTTGCCGACAGCACCCTCATGGTGCGCGACCTGAACAGCCGGAACGGGACGTTCGTCAACGGTCGTAGGATCGACGAGCGGACGGTGGACGAGGGCGACTGGATCGGCTTCGGCCCGCTCGTTCTCTACGTCGTTCGCGTCGATCCTGACGACACCAGGGTGGCGATCCCGGTTCATCCCGGCAGACGCTACGGCGAGCGCGTCGACAGCACCACCGAGGTCCAGTCGCTGGCCCGGCGGGCCGAGGACGAGCCACCTGCGTGGGTCACCTTGTTGAGCGAGCTGACCGCGCTCCTCGTCGGGACCGAGCGGCCCGATCGCCGCCAGGCGCTCGACGTGCTACTCGGTGGCGTCGGGGCCACCGGGGCGTGTTTCGCGGAGTGGGGCGCGTCCAAAGACCTCAGCGTTCTCTGTGCCATTGGTGAGGTACCGGACGGCTCGGGACTCGACGCGCTGACCTCCGAGCTGGCGGCCGCGCTCGACGCCGACCGGACGCAGACGAACGTGGTCGGCGGCCGTCTCGACGGTGACCCCCCGCTGACGTGGTCGGCGGCAGCGCCGCGCGAAGGGCGTCCGTACGTTCTCGTCCTGACCGGCGATTTCGCGCACCGCCACGCGGCCGGGGCCCTCCTCGAGACGGTCCTTCGGCTGCTTCTGCATGCGGTTCGAGAGCCGCTGCGCATCGGCGCTGATGCGCGAGCGGCAACGCCCCCGGAGCTGGTGTTTTCGCCACGCCACGTGGTCGGCAGGTCGGCCGCCATGACCGAGGTCTACGGCCAGCTGCGGCAGCTGCTCCGGGGAGACATTCCGGTGCTCATCACCGGTGAGACGGGGGTGGGCAAGGAGCATATCGCGGAGACGCTGTACGCGTCGTCGACCCGACGCGGGGGACCGTTCGTCGCGGTCAACTGCGCGGCGATCCCGTCGGAGCTGCTCGAAGCGGAGCTGTTCGGCATCGAGAGCGGTGTGGCGACCGGCGTGACGGCGCGCAAGGGCAAGTTCCAGCTCGCCCGAGGTGGGGTGCTGTTTTTGGACGAGATCGGTGACATGTCGCTCGAGCTCCAGGCCAAGCTGCTGCGCGCGCTCGAGTCCCTCGAGGTCCATCCGGTCGGCGCCCGCCGACCCGAACCGATCGATGTCCGGATCGTCACCGCGACCAACTCCGATCTGCAGGCACGGATCGCCGGCAGCCGTTTCCGTCGAGATCTGTACTACCGGGTCGCCGGGTTCACCATTCAGGTGCCCCCGTTGCGGGGGCGACGTGACGACATTCCGGCCTTCGTCGAGCACTTCATGCGGATGTACGCCGAGGAGATCGGCAAGCAGGTGCGGGGCATCAGCGTCAAGGCGCTGGCAGCGTTGACGGCGGCGCCGTGGCCGGGCAACGTCCGCGAGCTCGAGCACGAGGTCCGCCGCCTGGTCTACCTGTGCCCGGACGATCAGACCATCGACTCGACGATGGTGTCCCCGGCGATCCTCTTTCCGTCAGTCGATCAGCAGCTCGAGCAGCTCGACCTGACCTCGGACCTCAATCTCGAGACCGCCGCCGCAGCGTTGGAAAGCCGACTCATCGCGGCCGCTCTCGCCCGGACCAAGGGCAACCGCTCCAGAGCCGCCAAGCTACTGGGCATCTCGCGCAACGGTTTGGCGCTCAAGATGGACCGGTTGGGGTTGAGCTCGCACTGATCTCGACGGTCCGGCGGGCGGCTGTTTCACGCCGCGGGGGAACGTGGTAGCGTTCGACGGTATGGATCGAAGCGCGTCGGTTCCGCGAACCGAAGGCGTCGACGCCGAGGCGGAGCACGCGATCAGCGACGCCGCGGTCGACCTCCCGGAGCGCTGGCGGTTGCTCGAGCTGCTCGGCTCGGGCGGTCAGGCCACGGTGTGGCTCGCCGAGGACCGTGTGCTGGGCCAGAGGGTCGCGCTCAAGATCCTACGCGCCGGGGCCGACCGGCGGACCCGGGCGCGGTGGCTCGAGGAGGTGCGCCAGGGCCGGCGCCTGTCCCACGCGAACCTGATCCGCATCTTCGACGTCGTGGAGGCGAGCGACCGGCCGGTGGCGGTGATGGAGTACCTCAGCGGCGGCACGCTCGCCGATCGGGTCTGCAGCACGGGCGGTCAGCCGATCGACGACGTGGTGAGCTGGACCCGGGATGTGCTGTCGGTGTTGGATTACCTGCACGAGCAGCGCATCGTCCACCGCGACGTCAAGCCGTCGAATCTGCTGCTGACCGAGGACGGCCGAGTCAAGCTGTCGGATCTCGGTCTGGTGCGGAGCCTCGATCGCGCGTCGGACCTGACCGGCACCCTGGAGGGTGTCGGCACGCCGCGGTTCATGGCCCCAGAGCAGCTCCGCGGCGAGCCACCGACCCCCGCGTGTGACCTCTACAGCCTCGGTGTCACGCTGTACCAGCTGTTGGCCGGTCGGTTGCCGTTTGACGGCGACTCGGCATTTCAGATCGCCGACGGTCATCTGCACGTCGATCCGAAGCCGGTGCGCGAGCTGAGGCCCGACTGCCCGCGCTGGCTGGCGGCCTGGGTCGAGAGGTTGCTGGAGAAGAATCCGCGCGCGCGCTTCCCGTCGGCGGAGGCCGCGACGAGGGCCCTGGATCGGCGACGAATCGGAATGACCCGGCGGGTGCTTCGTCGATGGGTCGCCGCCGTCGCCGTCATCGCGGTCGCCACCGTCGCCATCGCCTGGTGGCAGGTGTCGACCGAGCCGGTTCTGCAGTGGGTCGAGATCGACGGCTCGACGGTGATCGGTCACGATTCCGGGAATCGCGCAGTGTGGTCGCGGGAGCGGCCGAGCCGGGTTCCGGAGGTGGTGGTGGCGGACTTCGTCGACGGACCGGCAGACGAGGTGGCGGTCGCCTGGTCACCACCCGGCAAGGACAGCGCCCCCGACACCGATGTCGTCATCGATCTCTTCGCCGCCGACGGTGAGCTGCTCCGCTCGGCGACGCTGTCGGGTGTCGCGGAACACGCGTTTCCGGACGTCGCCGGTGCCTGGGCCGTGCGCTTGCTCGATGTCGCCGACCTCGTCGGTCACGGGCCGGAGTTGGTCTGGACGGTGATCAACCCCCGGTCGTATCCTTCGGTTCTCGGTGTGACCAGCTTTCGAGCGGCCAAGGAGGAACGGCTCCTGACCGTCGCCAACTCGGGGCACTTTCAGAATCTGACGGCGACCGACGTCGATCGAGACGGGCGGGACGAGATCGTCGCTGTGGCGTACAACAATCCGCTGGGATTCCAACGGAGCCTGATCATCGCCGGGGGAAGGTCGCGAACCACGGGTGAGCCCTGCGGCAAGCTCTACTCTCCGGACATCAACGCCTTTCGGTTGGCGAGGTCCGATCAGCCGACCGGCTGCTACAGCTTCACGCCGCTCGGATCCAACGTCCTCATCGTCGATCCGCCGAAGCTGACAGACGGCGTCATCGAGCTGCTGATCGACGGCGAGACGAGGCGCTTCGACACGTGGGGCAACCCCGAGGCCTCGCCGCTGTTCGGCGCCGGCGGCGCGGCGCGGGAGGCATTTTGGAACGACCTCGCGACGCGCTGCGCCCGGATGCGGGTGGCGCCGGCGGTCGAACGGCCGTTCACCATCGATCAGCTTCGAACCGACCACCCCGAGATGATGTCCGAGTGGCCCGTGGAGGTCGCAGCGACGTTGCTGGCGGCGCGCGCGTTGGCCTCGGGTGGTCACCGCGACAACGCCATCGCCGTGCTCCGCGGCGGAGTCGATCGGTTCCCCGAGGAGCGGGATCTGGAGCTGCGACTCGGCGAGCAGCTCCTCATCGCAGGTGCGCGGTCTGAAGGACGACGGTGGGTTCAAGACAGCCTCACGATCGACAGCACCGGGCGCGCCCACACCGATCTGACGCAGATGCTGATCCTGGACGCTGCCGTGCACGGCGACTCCGATGCCTACGACGAGACCCGGCGATTTCTCGACAACCTGACGGTCTCCTTGGAGTACGAGACCCTCGGTTTCCTCGACATGGCGTGGTGTTTTTTCCGGGGTCAGTGGACGGACCCGCGGCTGGTCGACACGGACGTTGGGTGGGTCCACCTCTGGGTCCGCTTCATTCGGGCCTGGGCCGTCTTCGAGTCGAACGGTGACTCCGACCAGGCAATGGCAACCGTCCGAGAGCTGGCTGCCTTTGTCGAAACGAGGGACCTCGCCCGACTCCTCGAGGCGCGGGTCCGGCTCGCCGAGCGCGACCCGTTGACCGCTCTTCAGCTTGCCGACGGCGTGCATCGAGACCTGGCCACCGAGTGCCGGATGAGCTACCAGGCCTGTGTCTGGCTGCCGCTGGCGGAGTGGGTGTCGGGCCGGGCCCTGGTCGAGCAGGGGCGGGTCGACGAGGGCCGCGAGCTGCTGAAGCAGGCAGCGGCACGGGCGCCGAACACCTGGATCGCCGCGTCGACGTCGCGCTGACGGTCGAATCGGCCAGCGAACCAGTGCTCCGGGTGGACAATTCGTGTGAACAGGTTCACAATCGCGGGACTGGGCCTGCAGCGCCCGTGGGGAGGACCGAGAAGATGCCGACACGGGATCTCACGTTCGCGATGGTCGGATCGGGTGGTGATGGCGTCATCACCATGGGGGACATGGTGGCGCAGGCCGGTGCATCGGTCGGTCTGCACGTGATGAAGGTCGAGGCGTACGGGCCGCAGATCCGGGGTGGCGAGTCGTCGTGCACGGTGCGGGTGAGCGCCGATCCGATCTTCGCCCAGGGCGATCTGGTCGAAGTGCTGGTGGTGTTCAACTGGGCGGATTTCAGCCAGTTCCGGGGTGAGATCCTCGCCGCGCCCGACGCGGTCGTGCTGTACGAGGCGACCGACGACACGCCGCGCGACACAATCGACCTCGGGGTCGATGCGAGCGATGTCCGGTGGGTGCCGGTGCCGTTCATCGAGCTCGCCAAGGAGTCGGCGGGAACCAAGCTGGCCAAGAACATCGTCACCCTCGGTCTGCTGTCCGAGATGTTCCAGCTGCCCAGGGAGCCCCTCGAACGGGCCATCAAAGGGAAGTTCAGCAAGAAGAAACCGGAGGTCCTCGAGGCCAATCTGAAGGGCTTTGTGGCCGGTATCGCGCACGCGGAGCAGTTCGCCGAGGCGGCCTCCGGCAAGCGGCTGCAGTACACCCCGGCCGACCCGATGCTGCTGATGTCGGGCAACGAGCTGTCGGCGGTCGCGTCGCTCCACGCGGGGTGCCGGTTCTTCGCCGGCTACCCGATCACGCCGTCATCCGAGATCCTCCACCTGCTGTCCAAGTTGATGCCGGAGGTCGGCGGGTACCTGGTGCAGACCGAGGACGAGCTGGCGGCGATCGGCGCGGTGATCGGCGGTTCGTTCGCCGGCGTCAAGTCGATGACCGCCACGTCCGGTCCCGGCCTCGCCCTGATGACCGAGATGCTCGGTCTGGCGTCCATGGCCGAGATCCCGGCGGTGATCATCGACGTCCAGCGCGGCGGGCCGTCGACCGGGCTGCCGACCAAGAGCGAGCAGTCGGACCTGTGGCAGGCGCTGTGGGGATCGCACGGTGATGCGCCTCGGGTCGTGCTGGCGCCGGCCGATGTCGAGGACTGCTTCCACGCGACCGTCGCGGCGTTCAACATCGCCGAGGAGGCGCAGGTTCCGGTCATCGTGCTTTCAGACCAGTTCATCGCCCAACGTCGAGAGACGCTGTCGATGCTGACCCTCGACCACGAGGTCGTCGGCCGGCAGGTGCCGTCGGCCGGTGATCTGCGCGAGTACAAACGCTACAAGGAGACCAAATCCGGCGTGTCGCCGATGTCGTGGCCGGGCATGAAGGGCGGCGAGTACCAGACCAACGGACTGGAGCACACCGAGGACGGGTCGCCGACCTCGATGCACCTGACCCACGAGCGGATGAATGCCAAACGCTACCGCAAGCTCCGGTTGGTGCGCGACAAGTACAGCTTCTTCCGGCGCTACGGCGCCGAGCGCGCCGATGTCGGCATCATCTGCTGGGGCTCCGCCAAGGGTCCGGTCAAGGAGGCCGTGCTCAAGGCGAACGGGCGAGGCGAACGGGTCGCCGCCTTCGTGCCGCAGCTGCTCTATCCATTTCCGTTCTACGAGTTTCAGGAGTTCATCAAGACGGTGCGCGAGGTCATCGTGATCGAGCTCAGCTACTCGGCTCAGTTCTACAAGTACCTCCAGACCTTCCTCGACCTGCCCGAGGGCCACACCTACGTCTTCAAACGGTCGGGCGGCAAGAACCTGACGGTCGGTGAGGTTGACGACAAGATCGAGAAGGTGCTCGAGATGAGCGCGCTCCGGCGGGAGGTGCTGGTATGAGTGCAGCCAAGGTCAACGTCGAGCTGAAACCCGGTGACTACAAGTCCGGGCTCAAGCCGGTGTGGTGCCCCGGTTGTGGAGATTTCGGCGTTCTCAACGCGCTCTATCGTGGGCTCGCCCAGCTCCAGATCGAGCCGTGGAACACGGTCATCCTGTCCGGTATCGGCTGCTCGTCGCGGCTGCCGGGCTACGTCAAGACCTACGGTTTCAACGGGGTCCACGGTCGCGCTCTGACCCTGGCCACCGGCGTCAAGTCGGCGCGCCCCGAGCTGACCGTGGTCGCGGTCGGTGGCGACGGTGACGGGCTCGCTATCGGTGGCAACCACCTGATCCACGCGTGCCGGCGCAACCTGGACGTTTTCTACATCCTGATGGACAACGAGATCTACGGCCTGACCAAGGGTCAGGTGGCGCCGACGACGCCGACCGGCGATCGGACCAAGTCGACCTTCTGGGGCAACCCGGAGCCGGCGGTCGATCCGTGTGAGCTCGCGATCTCGACCGGAGCGACCTGGGTCGCCCGCGGATTCTCGGGCGACATGAAGACGATGACCGAGCTCATCGTCGACGGTTTGAGCCACAACGGCTTCTCGTTCCTCAACGTGCTGTCGCCGTGCGTCACGTGGCGGGGCGACGATCAGTTCAAGCTGATGAAATCGAAGCTCGCCTCCCTGCCGGAGGACTACGATCCATCCCGCCGCGCCAGCTCGGTGCCGTTCACCCGTGAGCATGACGCGATCACGACCGGCGTTTTGTACAAGGTCGAAGGTCCGTCGCTGACCGACCGGCTCGAAGAGATCAAAGAGCGGGCGATTGGCGACAACGGTGTGCCGAGCACCAAGGAGATGCTGAGCTCGTTCTACCCGAGCTTCTGACACCGTATCGGATCCGAAGAACTCACCGGGAGGGCTCGCCCTCCCGGTTTTCGTTCGCGGTTCCATTGTGCC
>JASFPU010000053.1:0-10285 GCA_050115855.1 Holophagae bacterium | reverse complement strand
GACCTCCCCAGCTACCGGGAGCTGCTCGGTGGCGGTGACCGGATCGGGATGCGGCTCGACTACTGCGAGCAGCCGCATCCCGAAGGTCTCGCTCAGGCCTTCATCCTCGGTCGCGACTTCCTCGCCGGTGGGCCGGCGTGTCTCGTCCTCGGCGACAACATTCTCTATGGCCACGGCCTCTCGGAGCTGTTGCAGCGGTCGTCCCGGCTCGAGCACGGCGCCCGGATTTTCGGCTACTGGGTGCGCGACCCGCGCAGCTACGGTGTGGTCGAGTTCGACCGGCGGGGACGGGCGATCTCGCTCGAGGAGAAGCCGTCCGAACCGCGCAGCAACTACGCCGTCCCCGGTCTCTACTTCTACGGACCCGACGTCTGCGACCTGGCCGCCGGCTTGACACCGAGCGCACGCGGCGAGCTCGAGATCACCGACCTCAACCGGCTCTACCTCGAGCGCGGTGAGCTCCAGGTCGAGCTGCTCGGCCGCGGCTACGCCTGGCTCGACGCGGGGACCCATCGGAGCTTGATCGAGGCGTCGGCCTTCATCCAGGCGATCGAGGAGCGGCAGGGCCTCAAGGTCGGCTGTTTGCAGGAGATCGCCTGGCGCAACGGTTGGATCACCACCGAGGTGTTCAAACAGGAGATCGAGGCTGCCGGCTCATCGAGCTACGGCGCCTACCTGAGTGAGGCGCTCGAGCGGGTGGAACGCGAGCATGCGGCTGATTGACACCGCGATCGTCGAGGTCAAGCTCGTCGAACCCGAGGTTCACGGCGATCACCGCGGGTTCTTCATGGAGAGCTACCACCGGCAGCGGCTCGCCGAGCTCGGTATCGAGCGGGACTTCGTTCAGGACAACCACTCCCGATCGCGCGCCGGCGTGCTCCGCGGCCTGCACTATCAGCTCGGGCGACCGCAGGCCAAGCTGGTGCGGGCGACCCGCGGCCGCGTCTTCGACGTCGTCGTCGATCTCCGTCGGGGCAGCCCGTCGTTCGGCCGTTGGGTCGGCGCAGAGCTGACCGAGGACAATCACCGCATGCTGTTCTCGCCCGAGGGGTTCGGCCACGGTTTCGTCGTGCTCTCCGACGTCGCGGAGTTCCAATACAAGTGCTCCGATTACTACGCTCCGGAGGAGGAGCGGGGTATCCGCTGGGACGACCCGACGATCGACATCGACTGGCCTCTGCGCGACACCCGGCCCATCCTGTCCGAACGCGACCGAACCTGGCCCTTTCTGAGCGACGCGGATCCCGGGGATCTGCCGAGATTCGAGCCATGACCGCCACACACCACCCCCGCAACATGTTGATCACCGGCGGCGCCGGATTCATCGGCTGCAACTACGTCAGGACTGCGCTCGAGCTCGACCCGGAGCTGCGCATCGTCAATCTCGACGCTCTGACCTACGCCGGCCACGAGGCGAGCCAGCGCTCGGTGGCGCTCGACTACGCCGACCGCTACCGCCTCGTCCACGGCGACATCCGAGATCCCGACCTGCTGCGGCGGCTGTTCGTCGACCACGACATCGACACGGTGGTCCACTTCGCCGCCGAGAGTCACGTCGACCGGTCGATCGACGGTCCGCTCGATTTCATCGACACCAACGTCCGCGGCACCGCCAACCTGCTCGAGGCGGCACGGAGCTCCTGGCACAGCCGCGGCGACGTCCGGTTTCACCACATCTCTACCGACGAGGTGTTCGGCTCGCTCGGACCGGATGGTCGCTTTACCGAACGAACCCCCTACGACCCGTCGAGCCCGTACTCGGCGTCCAAGGCAGCCTCGGATCACCTCGCCAGGGCGTGGCACCGCACCTTCGGCGTGCCGGTCACGATCTCCAACTGCTCCAACAACTACGGGCCCTACCAGTACCCAGAGAAGCTGATTCCGCTGATGATCGCCAACGCGCTGTCAGATCGCCCGCTGCCGGTCTACGGCGACGGCTCCAACATCCGCGACTGGCTCTACGTCGTCGATCACTGCCGCGCCATCGATCTGGTGGTCCGGCGCGGTGTTCCGGGTCGGACGTACAACGTCGGCGGCGACAGCGAGCGCACGAACTTGGAGATCGTGCACGCGATCTGTGACCTGGTCGACGAGCTCGCGCCCAGGAACGACGGGTCGTCCCGGCGAAACCTGGTGACCTACGTGACCGATCGTCCGGGTCATGACCAGCGGTACGCCATCGACGCCGGCCGCATCGAATCCGAGCTCGGCTGGACACCCGACCACAGCCTCGACGAGGGCCTGCGCCTGACCGTTGAGTGGTACCTCGCGAACCAGGACTGGTGCGACGAAGTCACCCGCGACCGCTATGCTGGCGAGCGGTTGGGGCTTGGAGAGTGAACCCCGTTTCCCGGTTTTCGGCACGGAGCTGGCGCAGCTCCATGCCGAAAACCGGGACACTCAGAACCCCAGTTGAACCATCACCCTGACCCGGTGGTCGATCTGGTCCGGAGCCTTGGCGATCGGCGCCGGTTCGCCATCGATCACTGCGCCAGGGTCGGCGACGAACTCGCGCCGCAACCGTGAGACATCAACGATCAGCCGATTGCGCCACTCGAGGACGAAGACGCTGGCGGCGACGCTGATCTCCGAGATCTTGGCCTCCAACGCCGGCGCCCAGTCGCTGCCATCCCACACCTCGGGGACTCCCAGCTGCGAGGCCACCGCCCGCCGGTAGGTCGGGTCCTTGAGCCGTTGAATCTCCGCGTAGCGCGCCCGGACCTCCCACTTCGACGGCACCACGAACCAGCCGAGGCTCGCCCGCCAGCCCTTGCGGTCGTAGGTGGCGCGCGGCTCCCGGTAGTCGAACGACTCGGCGGCCCACTCCGCGTCCAGCGACCACCCGTGCCAGCGGGCGAGCAGCGCGACGTTGGTCCCGCTTTCGTCGAACGCCACCGGCTCGTCGGTGCTGTCGCGGTAGAGCGAGCCGATGACCGCGAGCTTGAACCGCTCGCTGGAACCGACATCGCCGACAACCTTCCAGTCGACCCGTCCGAACGGGTGGTAGCCGACCCGCAATGCCACCAGGTGGTCGTTGCCCACGTTGGACGCCGAGGTGGTGCCGCGGCCCTGCCAGATGCCGAGCTGGTACTCGAAGCTCGGCCGGTCGTCGGCGCCGCGCTCACCCCGGAGCTGGAGCCCCTGGGAGCGGTACAGGTTGAGGCCGCCGGTGGCGAAGCCGTTCGGCGCGACCCAGCTGAGCCCGAAACGCAGGGTTCCGCCGCCCGGATACCGCGGCCCCGGAGCCGACTCCGAGCCGACGTCGATGTCGGTCTCGCCGTACATCAGCGAGCGCTCGACCATGCCCAGCGCAGAGCCCGAGTTCAGCATCTCCAGACCGTAGGCGATCTTGTTCCGCCCGATTCCGAGCCGGAGGAGATCGGTGAACTCGTACTCGACCCAAAGGTCGTTGGCGTTGAGCCCCTGGCCGGGCTCCAGCTGGACATGGAACACGTAGGTCAGCCGTGTCCCGCCGGCGTGGCCGGAGAAGAAGAGCCGGGCGCGGCGAAGGTAGAGGTTGGAGTAGTTCTGCTGGTTGTATCGGATCTCGGGATCGTAGTCGACGTAGCTGTACCGGGCTTGGAGGAGACCGTTGAGGCGGAGCGCGTAGCGGCCGTCGCGCGTCTCGAACCGGAAGCCCTTGTCGTATTTCGCGAGGATCGAGTTCGGCGCTGTTTCGTCGATTTCGTCGGCTGCGCGGACTGGTAATGGAGCACACGAAACCAGGACGAAGAGAATGACCCAAGCTCGCCAGAGATACCGCATGGCGCCCCTCACAGGCGGAGTATATCCGGCCTTGTCCCGAGTTTCACAAAGCACGAATCGATGCGTCCCGCGGCGAGCCGGGCAGAACCCGGTCCCGATTCCGGATGGCGCCGAATTCGGGAAGGGGAGCGAGATCGCGAGCCGGCGGGTCGTCGAACGATCGAGGAAGCAATCAGAAATCGACGTTGATATCGAGGTTCTTGATCTTCTCCCACAGCGTCTTGCGTGAGATTCCGAGCAACTCGGCGGCTTCAGCGCGGCGGCCGCTGGTCGACTGAAGCGCCGCTCGGATCGCATCGGCCTCGGCACGCTCGACCGCCCGTTGCAGTGGCTCGACCCGCGTCTTGACCGGTTGCGAGCTGTCGTTCTCCCCACGCAGCGACACCGGCAGCTCGTCGACGGTGACCACGGGTCCGCGACAGAACAGCACCGCACGTTCGACCACATTGCGCAGCTCGCGGACGTTGCCCGGCCACGAGTGCGCCTCGAAAAGCGCGAGCACCTCGTCCGAGAAGCCCTCGATCTCGCGCTGGCGCTCGCGGGAAAACTCGACCAGGAAGGCCTGGGCGAGCAGGGAGATGTCCTCCCTTCGCTCGCGCAACGGCGGCAAATGGATGGCCACGGTGTTGACCCTGAAGTAGAGGTCCTCGCGGAAGCGGCCGGCCTCGATCTCCTCCTCGAGGGGCCGCAGCGATGCCGACACGAACCGGACGTCGACGTCGATCGGCCGGTTCGAGCCGAGCCGTTCGATCTGGCGCTCCTGCAGCACCCGCAGCAGCTTGACCTGGAAGCTCAGCGGCAGCTCGCCGATCTCGTCGAGAAACAGCGTGCCGCCGCTGGCCGCCTCGAAGCGGCCGATCCGGCGTTCGCTGGCACCGGTGAAGGCGCCTTTCTCGTAGCCGAACAGCTCGGACTCGATAAGGGACTCCGGCAAGGAGGCACAGCTGACCCTGATGTACGGCTTGGCGCGGCGTCCCGAGTTGAAGTGGATCGCCGAGGCGACCATCTCCTTGCCGGTTCCGCTCTCGCCGTGGATCAGGACCGACGCATCCGAGTCGGCGACAAGACGGATCAGCTCGAAGACCTCCTGCATGCCCTTGGAACGGCCGATGATGGACGAGAACGAGTGCCGTTGCTCGAGCTGCTCCTGCAACCGGACATTTTGTTCGCGTAGCATGCGCACCGAGCAGACGTTGGAAATTCGGACCACGAGCTGGGCCATCGAGAACGGTTTGGTGATGAAGTCCGACGCACCCTCACGCATGGCCTCGACCGCCCGGTCGACCGTGCCGTGAGCGGTGATGATGAGCATTGTTGTATCCGGTTGGAGCGCCTTGATCCTCTTGAGCAGATCCATCCCGCCGAGCTTGGGCATCACCAGGTCGGACAGCACGACGTCGTGCAAATGCTGTTCGAAGAGCGCCGCGCCTTTGACGCCGTCCTCGGCGACGTCGACCGTCCAGCCCTCCTTGCGCAGTGCGTCGGCCATGGTGATCCGCAGCAGCGGCTCGTCCTCGACGATGAGGAGACGGTGACCGCCGATCTTCATTTCGACTCGCCCCCGGCCCCATCGCCGGCGTTCGGCCGCGGCAGCTCGACGCGGAACACGGTCCCGACACCTTCGGTCGAGGACACCTCGATGGAGCCTCCGTGCGCGGCAGTAATGCTGTCGCTGACCGAGAGACCGAGCCCGGTTCCTTCGCCGACCTCGCGTGTCGTGAAAAACGGGTCGAAAATCCTTTCACGGATCTCCTCGGGAATTCCGGTACCGGTGTCGCGGACCTCCGCCGTCACGGTCTCGTCACCGACCCTCGTTCGCAGGGTCAGCTCGCCGCCGCGGGGCATCGCCTGAACGGCGTTGAGTACGAGGTTGAGGAACAGTTGCTCCATCTGGAAGTGGTCCGCGAGGACGACGGCGCCGCTCGGGTCGAGGTCGAACCGGACCTCGATGTCGGCCCGGCGCAACTGATAGCCTACCAGTTCCACGACATGCTTGAGGTTGTGGTTCAACGACGTCTCCTCGAGGCTCATCTCCCGCTGGCGTGAGAAGTTGAGCAACGTGTTGACGGTCCGCTCGATGCGGTTCAGCCCGTCGACGATCAGATCGAGATACCGGCCCCTGGCATCGTCATCGTCGGGGTCGGACTTCATATTCTCGACGCAGGCGAGCACGCCGGCGAGCGGGTTGTTGACCTCGTGTGCGACCCCAGCGGCGAGAGTGCCGACGGCGGCCATCTTCTCGGTGTGGGCGAGCTGCGCCCGCTGGACCTTCTCCCGATCGCGAGCGGACTCGAGCTCGTCCATCATCCGGTTGAACGCATCGGCGAGCTCCCCGACCTCGTCGCGCGTCCGTGCCGACGCCCGGACACCCAGGTCGCCCATCGCCGCCCGCTTCATGGTCTGGTTGAGGTTGAGGATCGGCCGGATCAGTGTCTCGACGTACAACGCCGTCAGGATCGAGTTGACCAGCATGAGCAGAATCGCCGCGAGGATCGCCCGGCGCGCCAGGGTCGCGACCCGCCGTTCGACCGCGTCGAGGGAGAAACCGATCGCCAACGATCCCCGGTAGGCACCGGGCCCGCCGAGCGTGGTGCGGACCTCGAGCACACGCTCGCCGTCCGCGCCCCTGCGAAACCCGGCGACCGGACTCGATCCCGCCGCCTCCGGACCCAGGGCGCGCGGGAAGAAACCGCCGACACGCGGCCGATCGGTGTCGTGCATCACCCGTCCGTCAGAATCACAGACCACCACGTAGCGCATGAGATCCCGGTTCCGGTCGGAGTAGCGCGAGATGCTGGTGTCGATGAAGTCGGGATCGTCGACCTGTCCCGTCTCCTCCTGGACCAGCGCGTCGGTGATCAGGATGCCCATGACCTCGGCGATGCTGCGACCCCGCTGTTCGATCGCCTCGAGCTGCGAGCGCCGCTCGTGCACCATCGAGAACAGTGTCACGATGGTCATCGTGGCCGCGATCAGCGAGTTCGAGTACAGAAAGAAGCGGGCGCGTAGACCGAGGCGCATCACGGACCACCGCCGACGGCCCCCGGCCCCGATCTCATCGGAGATCGCACCTTGTACCCGGGCAGCGGCGCCGGATCACTGGCGCGCATCCGCGACTCTCGCCACGAGCTCGCCGCACTCGGTCCCCCGTCCGAGCGTCCGGATCTGCCGCCAGCCGCGCTCCCGGGCGCGTTCCGCCGTGTCGTCGCCGATACACCAGGCCGGGCAGTCCTCCGGCCAGCTCGCGGCGCCACGTTCGTCGTCCATCCAATCGACATCCGCCGGCGTCGTCACGACGCAGCCGCTCAACGGCAACGAGGCCATCACCACACGCGCCGCTGGGGTGACCGGAAACGGGACCGCCACGACGTCCGCACCGGCCGCCTCGAGCCGCCGGACCACCGGCGTGGCGTCAGCCGAAACGACCAGTCGAACGCCGGCCAGCGGCTGGCGGCTGTACCAATCCAGCTGCTCGCTGTGCCGAACCGTCGGGCCGATGACGAACAGCGCCGGCGGGGCGAGACCGGCCTCGACGACCGACTCTGGCAGCGCTGCCACCGTTGACACGACACTCTTCTGTGCGGCGGTCGTTCCCTGCTCCACCATTGCGGCGGGGGTGTCGGGGTCCATCCCCGCAGCGACCAATCTCCGAACGACATCGGGCAGGGCCGTCACCCCCATGTAGCCGACGATGGTCGCGTGCTCGTCCTGGGCGAGCAGGTCCCAGCGAACCTGTTGGCCGCCATCCTTGATCGCCTCGTGGGCGGTGAGCAGGGTCAGCCGGACCGCTTCCCGTCGATGGGTCACCGGAATGCCGGCCCAGGCCATGGCGGCGACCCCGGAGGTCACACCGGGGATCACGTCGAACGCGATCCCTTCAGCGTCGAGCACCTCGGCCTCCTCGCCGCCCCGGCCGAACACGTACGGGTCTCCGCCCTTGAGCCGGACGACGCGCTTGCCCTGCCGGGCCAGGCGGACCAGCAGTGCGTTGATCTCCTCCTGCGGAATCGGGTGGTTGCCCGCCACCTTACCGACCGCGTGAAGCTCCACTCCGGCCGGCAGGTCGCACGGTAACGCGGGCGCGGCGAGCCGATCGTAGACCACCGCATCCGCCTCCATGAGTCGTTGCCGGCCACGGATTGTCAGCAGGCCGGGACAGCCCGGCCCGGCGCCCACCAGCGAGACCAACACCTCGCGCCCGGCGTCGTCGCGGCAGGTCTCCGCGCGCTCGGTGGCGTCCTCCCCGCCCTCGAGGTGGTCGACCGGCGCGCCCAGCCACCCGGTCTCCTCGGCCGCGGTCGGCACACGAACCCGGAGACCGTCCGCATCCACGGTGGCGGAAAAAAACCGATCGAACAGCGCCTCCCTGTCAGACGGCGACAGATCGAACGCGAGCAGCCGATCGCGGAATCGGGCCGCCGCCTCGATCCACTCCGACCACTCGGGGCCCAGGCGCCGATCGAACAGCTGGCGCAGGCGGCGGGCGACGAACGGCGCCCGGCCGGCCGACGAGATCGTCAGCTGCAGCGGGCCCCGGCGCACCCGCGCGGGAAGGTGAAAGGAGCACAGCTCGGGGTCGTCGGCCACGTTGACCCAGATGCCTGCACCGTCGGCATCCTGGAACACCTGGCGGTTGACCCGCCGATCGTTGGTCGCGGCAATGACCAGGGTAAAGGACTCGGCCTCGCCCGGGCGGTACTCTCGATGCTCGACGATGAGCCGACCGGCGGCGGCCATGGCATCGAGCGGTTCGACGACCTCCGGCGCCACGACCGTGACCCTGGCACCCTCGTCCACGAGCCCGAGCGCCTTGCGCAGTGCCACGCCGCCGCCGCCCACGACCAGGCAGGAGCGTCCATTGACATCCAACATCACCGGGTACATCTGGCTTCATCCTCCAACGTGCCCGCCGGCGAGGCACAGCTGAGCGCGAAGTGTAGCACCCCGTCCGTCGACGCTCCGGCGTTGCATCACGCCGCTCCGATGGGCAGAATAGAGCTCGATGGACGTGGTGACCGACATTGTCATTCCGGCAGTGACATTCCTGTTCATGGTCGCTGTCGGCCACGGTCTGACACCGACCGAGCTTCGGCGCTCGGCGACCGATCTGCGCGCGGTGGCAACCGGGACGTTCGGTCAGCTGACGCTGTTGCCGGCGATTGCCACCGTCATCGTGCTCGTCATCGAACCGCCACCACCTGTCACGGCGGGACTGATTTTGGTTGCGGCCAGCCCGAGCGGCACGTTGTCGAACTTCTACAGCCACCTGTCGCGCGCCAACTCGGCCCTGTCGATCACACTGACCGTCGTCAGCTGCCTGGTCAGCTTCGCCACGCTGCCGATGCTCGTCACCGCCGGGTTCTTCTTCTGGCTCGACGATGTTCCCGACCTCGAGGTGCCGACCACGTTGCTCGTGGTTCAGCTCCTGGTGCTCGTCGCGCTTCCGGTCTGCCTCGGGTTGGCGATCCGCCGGTGGCGTCCGCACCACGCCGAGGTTCGCGACCGGGTGCTGCGGCAGATCAGCCTGGCGGCACTGGTCGGTCTGGTCGCCTACGTCATCTTCAGCCAGTGGCCGTCGATCGTGACCGATCTCGACACGCTGGTCGCAGTCGCGGTGGTCTTTACCGTGCTCGCGATGGCGGCGGGCTACACCATCGCCTGGGCCACCGGCCGACCGGTGGCCGACCGGCTGACCTTTCTCATCGAGTTCCCGTGCCGCAACCTCGCGCTCGCGATCGTCGTCGCGGCGACCTCGTTGGGACGGCCCGACGTTGTCGGCTTCGCCGCGGTGCTGCTGCTCGTCCAGTCGCTTCTCGTGCTCACCCTGGTCGCCTTCCTCCGCCACGAGACCTCCGCACCGACCGCGGGCTGAGGTTCGATCGCGGACCGAGAACTCGCAGGCGTCGTTTCGGGCGGCCCTGGCGTCGACGGATGCACCGCCGGCCGGCTGGTCACATCGCCCGCGCCCGCCAGCTCATGCCGCCACCCAGATAGCGGGCGCGCACACCACGCTCGGTCAACCAACGGACGACCTCGGCCGACCGCGTCCCGTGCGCACAGACCACCACCAACGGACCGGCCGGGAGATCGCCGACGCGGTCGCGGAGCGTCGAGTACTCGATCTCGACCAGAGAGCCGGCGGCGACGGGTCGTTCGGTGCGCTCGTCGTCGACGCGGACGTCGAGCACGGTTTCGCCGACGAGCTCGGCGACGGGCGACACCGATTCGACACCGTCGAGCTGGTTCTGCGCGGCACACGCGAGCACCGCCAGTGGATCGACCGCCGGCGCGTACGGCGGGGCGTAGGCGTGCTCGACGGCGACGAACTCGTCGACCGTGGCCCCGCGCAGCACCAGTTGAGCCGAAACGTCGATCCGCTTGGCGACCTCACCCTCCTCGCCGACGCCCTGGATGCCGAGCACCCGCCGGGTCGACGGGTCGTAGACCATGCCGAGCAGAATCAGCTTGGCCTCGGGCCAGTAGTGAGCCCGGTCCTCGGCGCTGATCCAGACCGACCGGA
>JASFPU010000052.1:0-10328 GCA_050115855.1 Holophagae bacterium | reverse complement strand
GGGGTTGGCCTTGTAGGGCTGGGCCGACGAGCCGACCTGGCCGGAGGCCATCGGCTCGCGCAGCTCCTTCAGCCGTGCCAGGATTCGGATGTCGGTCGCCATCTTGGCCGCCGACTGGCCGATGCCCGACAGCGCGTCGAGGACGAAGGCGTCGACCTTGCGCGGGTAGGTCTGTCCGGTGACCGGGTAGGCCGCGTCGAAGCCGATCTTGGCCGAGACCAGGCGCTCGAGCTCGAGCACCTTGCCGTGATCGCCGTCGAAGAGATCGAGGAAGGTCGCCTGGGTGCCGGTCACGCCCTTGACGCCGCGCGCCTTGAGCCGCGAACGCTCGAACCGCAGCCGCTCGAGATCGAGGACGAGATCCTGGAGCCACAGTGTGGCGCGTTTGCCCACAGTCGTCGGCTGGGCCGGTTGCAGGTGGGTCATGCCGAGACAGGGCTCCGGCGCCCACCGCTCGGCGAAGTCGGCGAGCGCTGCGATCACCGCCAGCACGCGGGTCTCGACCAGCGCCATCGCATCGCGCGTGATGCACTGCTCGGCGTTGTCGCCGATGAAGCAGGACGTCGCGCCGAGGTGGAGGATCGGCTTGGCCGCCGGGGCCCTTTCCGCGAAGACGTGGAGGTGGGCCATGACGTCGTGCCGGGTCTCCCGCTCGACCTCGGCGACCCGGACGAGGTCGTCGGCCGTGACCTCGAGATTCGCTCGCATCTGCTCGAGCGCGTCGTCGGGGATCGCCAGGCCGAGCTCCGACTCGGCCTCGGCGAGCGCCAGCCACATCCGGCGCCAGGTCGTGTAGCGGTGGCCGGGCGAGAACAGCTTCAGCATCTCATCAGAGGCGTAGCGCCCCGCCAGCGGGTGGTCGAATCCGTTGAGGTTCGGCATGGGGGGAGTATACCGTTTGCATTCTCTCCGATTTTTCGATTTCTTTCCCTCTCCCCGTGCTCTCGTTTGCTGGGAGCTGCTTGCGTGGGGAGAGGGAAAGAAATCGAAAAATCGGAGCAAGGAAGCAGCTATAGTCCTCCGCTGGAGGTCTTGATGGTCCACGTGACATCCGAGATCGGCCGGCTGCGAAAGGTGCTGGTCCACGAGCCGGGGCTCGAGGTCGACCGCATGGTGCCGCCGATGATGGAGGAGCTGCTGTTCGACGACATCCTGTTCGGCGAGCGGGCGCGGGACGAGCACGGCCGCTTCCGTCGGCTGCTCCAGCTGCTCGGCATCGAGGTCGTCGAGGCCGCCGACCTGCTGCGTACCGCGCTCGACAACGCCGACGCCCGCGACTGGCTGTGGCGGATGCTGCTGCCCCAGCTGCCGCCCGATCTGCGCTCCGCGATCCCGGACGACGCCGACGTCATGTTGGACACGGTGGTCGGTGGTCTGGTCAGGGACACCGACGATGGGGGCATCGAGGTCGGCGACCTGTTCCGGCTCGCACCGCTGCCCAACTGGTGCTTCCAGCGCGACCCCCAGGTGGTGCTCGGGGACGGCGTGGTGTTCTCGGCCATGGCGACCCCGGCGCGCTGGCGCGAAGGCCTGCTCGCGCGCGCGATCTTCCGTTTCCACCCCGAGCTCGGCTCGACGCCGGTGATCCACGACCCGATGCGGCCCGAGCCCGGCCACGAGGAGTTCTTCGGCTTCCACCGGCCGCGGCTCGAGGGCGGCGATGTGCTCGTGCTGTCGGCGGACGTCGTCGCCGTCGGGGTGTCCGAGCGCAGCAACATCCTGGCGGTCGACGCGTTCGCCCGCAGTCTCGCCCGGCGCGAAGGTGGGCCGCGGTGGCTCGAGATCGTCCACCTGCCCAAGCGCCGCGCTTACATGCACCTCGACACGGTGTTCACGCCGGTGGCTGTCGACGCGGCCTTGGCGTTCCCGCCGGTGATCTGCGGCTCGGGATCGCAGCTCGCCGACACCTACGAGGTCGACCTGCACAGCAGCGATCTGACACCGCGCCACCGGGGCGCGCTGCTCGGCGCGCTGACCGCGCGGGGACTCGACCTCGAGCCGGTTCCGTGCGGCGGCCCGGACGCCGTCGCCCAGCAGCGAGAGCAGTGGACCGACGGCGCCAACGCCCTGGCCCTCGCTCCCGGAGTCATCGCGCTGTACGACCGCAACGTCGCCACCGCCGACGAGCTCGACCGGCGCGGTTGGCGCATCGTCGCCGCCGAGGAGGTGCTGCTCGGCCGCGACGAGGTCTCGCTCGACGACCCGGGGCGGACCTGTATTCTGCTCGCCTCGAACGAGATCTCGCGCGCCCGCGGCGGCCCGCACTGCCTCACCCACCCTCTGGAACGCGATTCCGTCTGAGAACAGGCTGCCATTTTCAAAAACGGTTGGTGAGGTCGGACCTCACCCGCCGTTTTTGAAATCTGCAGACCCTACCGGCCCTCCCGAATGTTCCTCCACCGGTCGTGGTACCAGAGCCACTGCTCGGGGCGGCGGCGGATGGCGGCCTCGGTGATCGCCATGAAGCGCGCGGTGAGCGGCTCGTCGGCAAGCGCCCCATCCGGCAGCGCGTCGGGCTCCACGGGCTCGCCGAAGCTGATCGTGTAACGCGCGGGGCCGTCCCAGTAGCCGAAGATCGGCACTACGGGAGCACGGGTCTTGCGTACGAATCGGGCGAGCGCCGGGTGAGTTCTGGCCGGGTGGCCGAAGAACGGCACCTCGAGGTCGATGCCGCGTGGCCGCTGATCGATCAGGATACCGACCGCGCCACCGGCACGGATGGTGGCGAGCACCTCGCGGCTGATGTTGGTCTTGCCGAGCGCCCGGTTGCCGAAGGTCGCACGCAGCCGCTCGAGCTCGGCGTCGAGCAGCGGATTGTCGAGCGGCCGGTGGATCACCGACATGCCCCCGGGGATCAGCAGCCCGCCGGTGAGCGCCGCCACCTCCCACGACCCGAGGTGGGCCGACAGCAGGAAGAAACCCCGTCCGGAGTTGACCACGCGGCGCAGGTGGACCTCGCCCTCGATCGCGACCTCGGCGCGGAGCTCGTCCGGGCTCAGACGCTGGATCCGCAGCGCGTCGAGGGCGACCCGGCCGAAGTGGCGCGACACCCGCCGCGCGAGCTCGCTCTGCTCGTCGCCGCTGGCTTCGGGGAAGGCGAGGGCGAGGTTGAAGTCGATGATCTTCCGCCGCCGGCGCGACACCAGATAAAAGGCCGAGCCGACGAGCCCGCCGAGCCGGGCCGAGGCCGCCGGGCTCACCACCGACGTCGCGCCGCGGGCCAGCCGGAACAGCCCGTACTCGAGGCGATTGCGCACCGCCGAGCGGCGCCGGCTCACGCCAGCCCTCCGGGCAGCAGGCGCCACAGCGCGTCCCAGCTGCCAGTGAGCGGCACCATGGCGGCCTCCACCACCCAGACTGGCGCGTCGCCCGGCAGCTTGACGGCGTCCTTGGCGGTGGTGACGACGACCGCGTCGACCGCCGCCGCCGCACCCAGCACCTCGTCGACCTCATCCGGTTTGTAGCGGTGGTGGTCGTCGAACCACCGCGTGGCGCACAGCACGGCGCCGGCCGCCCGAAGCAGCTCGGCGAACCCCTCCGGGCGGCCGATGCCGGCGAGCGCGACCACCTTGGCGCCGTCCAGCACCTCCGGTCCCGTACGACCCTCGGGGCGGCGCACGGCGGTCGGCGCCAGGCGCGCCGCGAGCACCGGTGTGCCGGGTGCGACCTCGTCGACCACCGCCCGCACAGCGGCGAGCACCGGACCCGCGTCGACCGGTAGCTTGGTCACCAATACCGCGTCGGCGCGCGCCAACCCGGACACGGGCTCGCGCAGCCGGCCACGCGGCGGCAGCCGACCCCCGCCCCACGGATCGCCGGCGTCGATCAGCACGAGGTCCAGGTCCCGGTCGAGCCCGAGGTGCTGGAAGCCGTCATCGAGCACCAGCACGTCGGCGCCGCGCCGCACCGCTTCGACACCGCCGCGGGCACGGTCAGCGTCGACGACGACCGGTACGCCGGGCAGCCGGCTCGCCATCTCGAGCGGTTCGTCACCGGCGAGGGCGGCCGTGACCCCGGGCTCGGGCCCGACCACCACCACCGGGTGACTCGCCGTGCGGCCGTAGCCGCGGGTCAGGATCGACGGGTGCCGCCCGCGTCGGACCAGATCGCGGACCAGCGCGATCACCGTCGGGGTCTTGCCGGTGCCACCGAACGTCAGGTTACCGACCGACACCACGGGTACGGAGAGCCGCGCTGCACGCAGCCAGCCCCGCCGGTAGGCGTGGCCCCGAGCCGCGACGACCCCCCGGTAGAGCGGCTCGAGCGGTGTCAGCAGCCACCGCCACGCGCGCTGGCCCGTCATCCTTGAGGCCCCTGCGCCGCGAGCTCGACCAGCGCGGCCACGGTGCGGCCGGTCGCCCCGCGGTTGGCATCGACGACGCGGCGCCCGGCGTCGCCCGCTGCCCGGCGCGCGACCGGGTCGTCGATCCAGGCCGTCACGGCGGCGGTCAGCGCGTCGACGCCGTCAACCAGCACGGCCGCCCCGGCGCCGACCATCTCGCCGTAGACCTCGTCGAAGTTGTCGACGTGCCGGCCGCTCACAACGGGCACGCCCCAGACCGCCGGTTCGAGCGGGTTGTGGCCGCCGGTCGGCACGAGTGAGCCGCCGATGAACGCCATCGTCGCGAGACCGTAGGCGCGGGCGAGCTCGCCGATCGTGTCGAGCAGAAACACCGTGGTGTCGGGCACCGGCGGCTCATCGAACCGGCGACGGGTCATGACGAGGCCGCTGCGTGTCACCAGGTCGGCCACGGGGTCGAACCGCTCCGGGTGCCGCGGGGCGAGCACGAGGACCGGCGGGCGCCCGGCCTCGGCGAGCCGCGCCACGGCCTCGAGCAGCACGGCCTCCTCGCCCTCCATGGTCGATCCGGCGACCAGGATCGGCCGGTCGCCGGCCGCCGCCCGGAGGTCGTCGGCCCAGGGCAGCGGCGTCGAATCGACCTCGAGGTCGTACTTGATGTTCCCGGTGACGCGGACCGCATCCAGCGGGACGCCGAGCGCCGTGAACCGTTCGGCGTCGGCACCCGACCGGGCGAGCACCAGACTGATCGGCTCGAGCAGCGGCGCGAGCACCCACCTCACCCGGCGGTACCGTCGGTACGAGGCATCGGACAGCCGCGCGTTGATCACCGCCACCGGGATGCCCCGCCGGCCCGCCTGGTACAGCATCTCAGGCCAGAGCTCGGTCTCGACCACCGCGACCTCTCGCGGCCGGGCGGCACCGAGCAGTCGGCCGACCGGCCCCGGCAGATCAAGCGGGCAGGGCAGCACCGTCAGCTCGGCGCCCATGGTGCGCCGCGCCAGGTCGAGGCCGGTGGCGGTGGTCGCGGTCACCACGACCGGCAGCTCGAGCGGCGCCCGAGCGATCTCGGCGACCAGTCGGCGCGCGATCTCGACCTCCCCGACCGACACCGCGTGCAGCCAGAGCCCGCCGGCCGCCATGTCGGGCGGCTGCCGCAGCAGCCGGTCGGCCCATCTCGGGCGGCGCTTGCCGGCGATCCGGTCGGCGACGGCGAGCGCCACCACCGCAATCGGCAGCAGTGCGGTGAGCAGGGCCCGGTAGAGCCAGATCATGACCAGAGAATACCCCCACCGCAAGCCGATGGGTCGCCCCGGCTAGTCGATGGCGGCGTACTCCGGTTCGCCGTCCGCGGTGAGGAAGGTGCCCGCCGCCCGTTCGAGCGCCGCCTTGAGGCTGTCGGCATCGGTGATCAACACCTCTTTGCCGGTCGTCGACACGAAGTCGATGGCGGCCTGCACCTTTGGACCCATGGAGCCGGGCGGAAACTGGTTGGACGCCATCATGTCGCGCGCCCGATCGACCGGCAGCGACCGCAGCCAGCGTTGGTTCGGCCGGCCGAAGTTTTCGGCGATCATGGGCACGTTGGTCAGCACGATGAACAGGTCGGCGTCGAGATCGGTCGCCAGGATCGACGCCACGTAATCCTTGTCGATCACTGCCTCGACCCCGCGGTAGTAGCCGCCGACGTCCTCATAGACTGGAATGCCGCCGCCGCCGCCGGCGATGACGATCGCCCGGTCGTCAATCAGTCGCCGGAGCAGCCGACTGCCGAGGATCCGATTCGGCTTCGGTGACGCCACGACCTTGCGCCAGCCGCGCCCTGGGTCCTCGACCATCTGCCAGCCCTCCTCCTGCATCAGCAGGTTGGCGCGGTACGCGGTGTAGAACGGGCCGACCGGCTTGGACGGGTTGTCGAACGCTGGGTCCTCCCGATCGACGATGACCTGGGTCAGAACCGCCGCGATGTCCTTGTCGAGCTGCTCCTCGTTGAGCCGGTTGCGCAGCTGGTTGGCGAGCATGTAGCCCATCGATCCCTGGGTCTCCGCCACCGCGACATCGAGGGTCTGGGGCGGGATCTTGGTGATCGCCTCCTCGACCTGGATCATGATGTTGCCGACCTGGGGTCCGTTGCCGTGCACGATGGCGAGCTCGTAGCCGCGGTGGATGATCTCGACCAGCCAGCGCGTCGCCTTCCAGGCGAGGGTGAACTGCTCCTCCTGGGTGCCGTGGTCCTGGGGTCGGAGCAGCGCGTTGCCGCCGAAGGCGATCACCGCCACCGGTCTGCGGTCGCCGTCGAGTGAGATCTTCGTGCGCTCGGTCATGCCAGCCTCCGATCCGCCAACGCGGGGAAGATCGGCATTGTCGTTCCGGGCGCCTCGGGTGTCAACACGTGGGATTCACCGCTCCATGGGGTGGGGGTACCACTCGGCGAGCTCCTTGTCGGTGATGGAGGCGGTCAGCGCCCACTGAGCGAAATCGGCGATGATCGGGTCGTCACGCGAGGCGAGCTCGTCGAGCATCGCTCGGACCCGGTGCTGCTGGTCGGGCGTGCCGAGGTTCAGGATGACGGCGCCGGTCATGATCACCTCGCCGAAGAACCGCCGCTCCGTGATTTCGTCGGCCAGACTCACCAGCGCATCGACCTGGGCATCGGGTACATCAAGGCGATACCGGCCGTCATCGCCACGACGGATGAACGGAGCAAGGTCGACGGTCGAGATCCGTTTCGCGGTCATCATCCGCTGCGGCGCGACCTCGCCGAGCACCACCGAGGCGAGCAGCGCCAGGCCGAGGTCGCCGTCGCGCTGGGCGATCCGGTAGACGCCCCGGGTGCCGATGTGAATGCAGGCGAGCCCAACGAGATCATTGATGATGATCACGTCGTCCTGGCGCAGCAGCCGACCGAGACGGATCGCGCGGCGGCAGTCGTCGAGCCCGCGCTCGGGATCGTCGGCGTCGACGCCGCGGGCGGTCCACGAACGGGCCATCGTGAGCATCACCAGGAGGTTGGTGATGCGGGTTCCAGCGCCCTCCATCGGGAAGACGTCGGGATAGAAGTTCATCGTCGCCTGATCGACCCACGGCTCGGCCTCGAGCAGGAGCGCGTCGTCCGGCGCCACCACCATCCCGATGTCGTCGGCGCGCTCGACACGTCGGTTCTGCATCGCCTCGGCATCGGCAGCACGCGGCCCGCGGTGCTTTTCGAAGGCGGCGAAGAACTCGGCGGCGTTGGCCGGGCCATCGCCCAGTGGAGCGAGCCGATCAAGGTCGGTCCGGAAACGCACCGGCCAGCTCTTCGCCGACGGGCACGACCAGCACGGCACCTCGAGCGCGGCCGGGTCGAAGCTCGACGGATCGGCGACGTCAGCCGCCGGCGGAGGGCTGGCGAGGGCGACCGGCGCCGAGCCCACGATCAGCCGGACGCCGAGCAGCCCGCCGAGCACCACCACGACCGCCGCTGCGAGCAGGACGCGGACGCGGGACACACCGATTATCGACGCGTGGTTCATGACGGCTCCTTTCGATCATTCGGTGACGTTCCACCCGCGGTGGCAATCTCCCACCCCGGCAGCTCGGCGGTCAGCCGCCCGAGGTCCGCGATTTCGGCCAGCTCGTCGCTCCGTCCGACAGCAGCGACCGCGGGCAGCGCCGATCCTGGCGGTGCCGACCGGCTGTCGGCACCGACCAACAGGTTGCCGCCAATGAGACCGACCACCACAACCGCCCAGACAACACGCAGCGGACGGCTGGTCCACAACCTGAGCCACGGATCGGCAGCCCGATCCCTGGTCATGGCGGCGCGCGCCGCAGCGAACACTCGCCGGCGCAGCTCGGCCGGCGGCGCCGGCGGCTGCAGGCCGTCGGGCAGGTGATTACCGCGATGGTTCATGGTATCCCTCCAACAGACGTCGCAACCGGCGGATCGCCAACCGGTAGCGGCTCGCTGTGGTGAACGTGGGTACGCCGGTGATGCTGCCGATCTCGGCGAAGGTGCATTCGGCGAAGTGGCGCAGCAGCACGACCTCGCGCTGCTTCGAGGGCAGCTCGCCGACCAACCGCGACACCCGGCGGGCGTCGGCTGCGCGGTCAGGATCGGCGCTCGGCGCCTCGAGGTACGGCACGTCGTCGACCGGCTCGGCGCGCCGGCGGCGTGTGCGCCGGGCGACATCGATGGCGCAGCGGCGGGCGACGGTCAGAAGCCACCTCCTCGGATGTCGAACCGCGGTCAGCCGCGGGCCCTGCTCGGCGACCCGGATGAAGACGTCGTGGACGACGTCCTCGGCGTCCTCGGCGGAGCCGGTGCGCCACAGCGCGAGCCGGTAGACGTCGCCCGCACTCAGGTCATAGAGCTCGTCGAGCGCAGCGACCCGGCCGTCGGCGAGCGCGGCGAAGATCGATCGCCAACGATCCTCCCTGGCCCGCCCTGCGCGTGTCGAATCCGACGACGGTTCCCTGAGCCAACCAGGTCCGAGTGTATCGGCCATTGCCCCCATGCTAGATGAGACGTTTCACTCCATGCGTTTTGTCACTCTACACTCCGAAAACCACCCCACTCGCCGGCCGCGAGCGGGGTGGTTTTCGGAGACAGCGGTACCTATCTGGGTTGCAGGGCGACAATGCGCTCGCAGCCGCCGGCGTCGGTGATCCGCCGGGCGACGCCGAGACCCGCAGCCACCGCGAGCTCTGCCACGTCGTCCGCCTGATCGTCGCCGAGCTCGAGCACGGCGGCGCCACAGACTCGGAGCAGGCGGGGCAGATCGGCGACCAGGCGGCGAACCAGAACGAGCCCGTCGGCGCCGCCGTCGAGCGCGCCCGTCGGGTCGCGGCCGACCTCGCGCGGCAGCCCGGCGAGCGCGCCGGTCGGAATGTAGGGCAGGTTGGCGACGACGAGGTCCCACGGCGGCTCGAAGGACTCCGTCAGGTCGCCCTCGTGAAACCTGACCTCGGCGCCGTACCGGGCAGCATTGGCGCGTGCCACCTCGAGCGCGACCGCAGAGCGGTCGACCGCCTCGACCCGCCAGCGCGGCCGTTCCGCCGCCAGGGTGACCGCGATGCAGCCCGAGCCGGTGCCGACGTCGAGCACCCGGGCGGTCGGCGAGATCGGCAGCTCGAGCGCGACCTGAACGAGGAGCTCGGTCTCCGGCCGCGGCACCAGCACCGCCGGTGAGACGGCGAATTCGCGGCCGTAGAAAGGGCAGCTCCCGGTCAGGTGGTGGGCCGGCTCGCCGGCCGCACGCCGCTCGAGCCACCGCCGGTAACGCGCCTCGACCTCGGCCGGCACCTCGCGCTCGGGGTGGATGCGCAGCGACACCTCGTCGACGCCCCACGCCCGTGCCAGCAACCACCGCGCCTCGCGCGGCGGATCCGGGATTCCCCGCCGCCTCGGCAGCGCTTCTGCCCCCAATGCGATCGCATCCTGCGTCGTCATCGCGAGATCGTCACAACCACCAAGACTCAAAGACACAAAAAAGACACAAAGACCGTGAAACTCATCGGTCGTCGGCCGATGAGTTTCACGGTTACTTGGTGATTCCTTCGTGCCTTTGTGCCTTCGTGGTTGCGACCGGTGTCAGCGCTCACGGGTACCAGGCCCTTTCTCATTCCAGCTCGGCCTTCAGGCGCTCGGCCTGGAAGTGCTCCTCCGCCGGGTCGATGAGCAGGTCGAGGTCGCCGTCGAGCACCTCGTCGAGACGGTGGACGGTGAGGTGGATGCGGTGGTCGGTCACCCGCCCCTGCGGGAAGTTGTAGGTCCGGATCTTCTCCGACCGATCGCCGGAACCGATCTGACCGCGTCGCTCGGACGCGCGCTCGGCGTCGCGCTCGGCCTGCTCGATCTCGTGCAGCCGGGCCTTGAGCACCCGCAGCGCCTTGGCGCGGTTCTGGATCTGCGACTTCTCGTCCTGACAGGACACCACCAGCCCGGTCGGCAGGTGGGTGATGCGAACCGCCGAGTAGGTCGTGTTGACGCTCTGACCGCCCGGACCCGACGAGCAGAAGCGGTCGATGCGCAGGTCCTTCTCATCGA
>JASFPU010000051.1:0-10340 GCA_050115855.1 Holophagae bacterium | reverse complement strand
CTGTCTGCCCCTGCTCGGTCTGAGGTTGTCCGACGTCCGCAGCATGGCCGAAGGCGAGGTCGAGGAGTGATCTGCCCGTTCTGTGGTCATCCGTCGAGCCGGGTCGTCGACTCGCGCGAGGTCCGGGAGGGCGCCGAGACCCGACGACGACGCGAGTGCAACGGCTGTAACCGTCGCTTCACGACCTACGAACGGGTCGACGAGCTCCCCGTCACGGTGGTCAAGCGGGACGGCCGACGCGAGACCTTCGACCGTGAGAAGCTGCTCAACGGCATGCTCCGAGCGTGCGAGAAGCGCCCGGTCCCGCGGCGGGACCTGCTCGCCGTGGTTGACGCCGTCGAGTCCGCGATCGCGGCCGAGGAGGTTCGCGAGATGTCCACTGAAGACATCGGCCATCTGGTGATCGAGCGCCTGCGGACGCTCGACCGGGTCGCCTATGTCCGTTTCGCCAGTGTCTACCGCCGGTTCGAAGACGTCCACCAGTTCATGGAGGAGCTCAAGGAACTGCTCCTCGACCACGACGAATGAACCGACGGTCCCGACCCGACGACGAGGCGCGTGACGCCGGACTCGACGACGACCAGGTGGTTCACGTCGCCGACGTCCTGCCGGTCGTCCCGCTGCGCGATGCGGTGCTGTTTCCATACGCCATCCTGCCGTTGTCGGTCGACCGTGCCTCGTCGTCACTCGCCGTCGACCAGGCACTGGCGTCCGACCGCGCCCTGCTGCTGCTCGCCCAGCGCGACAGCCGGATCGATGAGCCGACCGAGGACGACCTCCACCCGATCGGGTGCGTCGGCACGATCATGCGTGCGGTCAAGCTGCCCGACGGCAGTCAGCAGATCCTGGTCCAAGGTCTCGCCCGCGCCCGTGCCGATTACTTCACCTCCACGAGCCCCCATCTGGCGGCGCGGATCCGCCTGCACGAGGAGCCCGCGGCCACCGGCTCCCGGCTCGAGGTCGAGGCATCGGTCCGATCGATCCACGACGCGCTGGAGCAGATCCAGGGTCTCGGCAAAGGCATCTCGCCCGAAGTCATGGCGCTCGCCGCCGAGCTCGACGATCCGGTGCGGCTCGCAGACCTGGCGGCGGCCAACCTCGGTCTGAACGTGGCCGACGCCCAGGAGGTCCTCGAGACGGACAGTCTCGAGCGCCGTCTGGAACGGATTCACGCCCTGCTCGACCGCGAGATCGCGCTGCTCGAGATGCAGGAGCAGATCTCCGACCGGGTCCGCCGCGAGGTCGATCGTGGACAGCGCGAGTTCCTGCTCCGACAGCAGCTGCGAACCATCCAGGCCGAGCTCGGCGACATCGACGACGTCGAGCACGAGGTCGCCGACTACCGCCGACGGGCCGACGAGGCCGGGCTGCCCGACGCCGCCCGCGCCGAGCTCGACAGCCAGCTCCGCAGGCTCGCCTCGATGCACCCGGAATCGGCCGAGGCCTCGGTGGTGCGCACTTGGCTCGACTGGATGACCGGCCTGCCGTGGCGGGTGACGACCGAGGACCGGCTCGACATCGCCGGCGCCCGGACCATCCTCGACGAGGATCACTACGACCTGGAACGGGTCAAGGAAAGGATCATCGAGTTTCTCGCGGTCCGCAAGCTGCGGCCCGAGGGCAAGGGTCCGATCCTGTGCTTCGCCGGCCCGCCCGGCGTCGGCAAGACGTCGCTCGGGCGCTCCATCGCCCGCGCCCTGGGACGCCGATTCGTCCGCACCTCACTCGGCGGTGTTCGCGACGAGGCCGAGATCCGCGGTCACCGGCGGACCTATGTCGGCGCGCTGCCCGGTCGGATCGTGCAGAGCCTGCAGCAGGCCGGCAGCCTCAACCCGGTCTTCATGCTCGATGAGGTGGACAAGCTCGGCGCCGACGTCCGGGGCGATCCGTCGTCCGCGCTGCTCGAAGTGCTCGACCCGGAGCAGAACCACGCGTTCCGCGACCACTATCTGGGCGTCGACCTGGATCTGTCGCGCATCCTCTTCATCACCACGGCCAACGTCACCGACACCATCCAGCCCGCGTTTCTCGACCGCATGGAGGTGCTCCGGCTGTCCGGCTACAGCGAGCAGGAGAAGGTCGAGATCGCGAGCCGTCATCTGGTTCCGCGGCAGATCGAGGAGAACGGGATCGACCGCGTCGACCCGACCTTCACCCAGGCAGCGTTGCGCGAGCTGATCGACGGCTACACCCGCGAGGCCGGCGTGCGCAACCTCGAGCGCCGGATCGCGGCCGTCTGCCGCAAGATCGCCGTGCTCGCCGCCGAGGGTCGCCGGCACCCGCGACGGATCACGCCATCGGTGGTCCATCGTCTCCTCGGTCCCCGACCCCACCTCGCGGAACCACCGCTCGACGACGACCGCATCGGCGTCGCCACGGGCCTCGCCTACACACCGATCGGCGGCGACATCCTGCTCGTCGAGGCGGCGGCGTCGCCGGCCGACAAGGCCGGATTGACGCTGACCGGCTCGCTCGGCGAGGTCATGAAGGAGTCGGCCGCAGCGGCGGTCACCTTTGCCCGGGCGCACGCGGACGAGTACGGCATCCCCGCCGGTTGGTTCGACCGCCGCCTGCTGCACATCCACGTCCCGGCGGGAGGCGTCCCCAAGGACGGGCCGTCGGCGGGCGTCACCCTGCTCGCGACGATCGTGTCGGTCGCTGCCGGCCGGCCGGTTCGGCACGATGTCGCCATGACCGGAGAGATCACGCTTCGGGGCGACGTGCTTCCGGTCGGCGGCGTCAAGGAGAAGGTCCTCGCCGCGTTGCGCGCCGGCATCCACCGCATCGTCCTGCCGGCGGCCAACGAGCGCGACATCGCCGAGCTGCCGCCGCGGGCGCGCAAGCAGCTCGAGGTCCACCCGGTCGCGCGGGCCGACGAAGTGCTCGAGGTCGTGCTGGCGGACTGAGCTGGCCGCCGGACGCGGGAGGCTACCGCCGCACCCGGAAGAACTCGATCGTCGTGGCGAGCCCGTCCTCGAGGTCGATCTTCGGCTCCCAGCCGAGAATCTCCCTGGCGAGCGAGATGTCGGGCTGGCGGACCTTGGGGTCATTGACCGGAAGCTCCGTGAAGCTGATCTCGGAGTCGGCGCCGATGATCCGGATGATCTCCCGCGCGAACTCGAGCACGGTCATCTCGGCTGGGTTGCCGATATTGACGGGCTCGACGTGGTCCGAGTGGAGCAGCCGCCAGATGCCCTCGATCAGGTCGTCAACGAAGCAGAACGACCGGGTCTGCGACCCGTCGCCGAAGACGGTCAGCGGCTCGTTGTCGAGCGCCTGACAGATGAAGGTCGGAACGACCCGGCCGTCGCCGGCCCGCATCCTCGGACCATAGGTGTTGAAGATCCGCACGATGCGGGTGTCCAAACCGTGGTGGCGGTGGTAGGCCATGGTGATCGCCTCGGCGAACCGTTTGGCCTCGTCGTACACGCCGCGCGGTCCGACCGGGTTGACGTTACCCCAGTAGTTTTCGGGCTGCGGGTGGACGAGCGGGTCGCCGTAGCACTCCGAGGTCGAGGCGAGCAGGAACCGGGCCTTCTTCGACTTGGCGAGGCCGAGCGCCTTGTGAGTTCCCAACGAACCGACCTTGAGGGTCTGGATCGGGAGCTTGAGGTAGTCGATGGGTGACGCGGGCGACGCGAAATGGAGCACGTAATCGAGCCGTCCGGGAACATGGATGAAGTTGGTCACGTCGTGCTCGACGAAGATGAACCCATCGCGGCCGAACAGGTGCTCGATGTTGGCGAGGTTGCCCGTGATGAGATTGTCCATGCAGACCACATCGAGGCCCTCGCCGAGGAGCCGTTCGCAAAGATGAGAGCCGAGAAAACCCGCACCGCCGGTGACCAACGCTCGTTGCCGCTCTGTCATGCACGCCTCCGGACAGGGACGGTAACACAGTGGGTCGCGATACTCGATGCCCGATGTCCGATGCTGGATGCTGGATGCTGGATGCGTCGCGATCGTGAGTTCCGCGCAAGGGATGTCTCGTACGATCTCGGGGCACCTCGACGACTCGAATCGGAGGATCGACCATCCAGTATCCAGATTCGAGCATCAAACGACCCCGAGCTCAGCTCGGGGTCGTGAATCAGTTGGCTCCGCAGGAGGGACTTGAACCCCCAACCTAGTGGTTAACAGCCACCCGCTCTACCATTGAGCTACTGCGGAGCATCACGAGCGGACGATTATTGTAATCCCCGGCGGGCGAATGTCAACCGACCGCCGACGCCCGCATCAGCGTGAACGACAGCCGCTCGATCGGTGCGCGTTGAAGCACACGGTGGAGCTCGTCGGCGGAGCTGAAGTGTGTCCGAGGAAGGAGACGTCCTTCGCACTGGAGGCGGACCCGGTCGCCCTCCAACGGCCACGGCTCGACCACCCAGTGGGTCCGGTCGACCGCGGTCAGCGTCACCGGCTCTGTCGTGCCGCCGGCAACCGGCACCGACACCTCGAAGCGGTTCGCCAGCGCGCCGCAGAGATAGACCGAAACCCGATCGCTGAGACCCAGGATGCCCGAGTTCGAACCCCGCCGCGGTCCGGTCAGACAATCCTGGAAGCGGGCATCCGACGACAGGGTCTCGACCCACGAGGCTTGGCGCCGGTCCATTTCGGCGCAGAAGCTCTCTGTCAGACGCGCGGCCCAGGTGTCACCCTGCTCGAGGAGATCACCGCTCCGGGTCTTCGCCATGCCCGCGAAGTGCTCGGCGACGAGCAGCGCCGAATACCGGCTGGTCAGGGCGGTCCGATCGACGCTGGCGCGCCAGATCTCGAGCTGCACCTCGACCTGCATCCGGTTGAAGGTGCGGATTCGGCCGTCGTCGTCGACGTCCGGCGCGGCATCGTACTCGGTCCATCCGGAGTCGTGCAGCATCACCGCCGACAGAACCTCGGCCCGCGGCAGTGCCCGGTTGAAATGGCGGTTGCCCCAGCGCTCTGCGAGCTGCCACGCCAGCCATGCGTGTGACGTTTGGGGGATGGCCAGCGTGCGTTCCGGGTCGCCGGTGGCGTGCAGCAGCATCCGATGATTGTACCCTCGCCGCGGGTCCGCGTCCGACCCCGATCCCGATCCCGATCCCGAAACCGATCCCGATCCCGATCCCGAAACTGACTCTGACTCTGACTCTGACTCTGACCCGGCATGGTCACTCCGGGTTGTTCTGAAACGAGGGGTAGTCGATGGGATCTCCATGAACAACCCGGAGGTGACCATGCACGAGATCCGAATCAGCAACCGGTCCGAGGTTCAGGAAAAAGCGATCCGGGCAGCGCTCCTGAGCGAGCGAAGCGAGCCGAACGACCCCCTCCGGATCGCAGCACCGTGCGGGCACGAACAAGACGCTGCCCGGCTGACGCTGGGCCGCCTCCGCCGACAGGCGGTGGCGGACCAGCAGGCCGATGAACCAGACCGAAGTCCCGGGCACCGCAACGGCGGTCACCGCCGCAGCTCGCGCTCCGGCCAGATAGCGATGAGCCACATACCGTCAGTCCGCTCTCGCAGGTACAACCGGTGGCCGACCGCGGCGGTCGCCGAGTGCCGGACAGACTCGAGCTCGGGGGCGATCTCCAGACCCGCCGTCAGATCGGCAAGTCGATCCCCGATCTCGAGCACCAGCAGCGCCGCGCGCTCCGGATCCCGCCGCTTGAGGCTGGCAACGGCGTCGAGCAGCTGGCGTCGGGCGCCCGGTGTGACGCGCATCAGTTGTCCTCGATCAGCAGCCGGCAGTCCTCGATCACCTGCCCGAGATCGTCGCCCTCGCCGGCGGCGCTCTCGAGCTCTCCGAGAGCCAGCCGTCGCAGCAGCTCGAGCTCGTCGGACCATCTCTCGACGGTGGCGATGGCCACGACCGCGGCCACCGGCCGGCCGTTCCGCGTCAGTCCGATCGGTCGGCCGTCTTCTGCAGCCGCCGCCAACCGCTCGACGTCGTCAGCCTCGATCTCGATGAACTCGACGATCTTCTCCATGGCGCACGGTCTCCTCGTTTCAGACCTTAGCGCGTCCCGGCCGCGTCGTTGATCTGCCTTGACTCACCACGGCTCACAGCGTATAACCCGCAAACGCCCGCCCGAACCGGCGAGCGGTCACCTCGACGAGGGAGTCATCATGAGCACCGAGTTCAACGCCTTCGCCATGGCCCAGCGACAGTTCGACGCGGTCGCCGAGCTGCTCCAGCTCGACGACGGCATCCGGGAGCTGCTGCGCTGGCCACAACGTGAGTACCACTTCACCGTTCCGATCCGGATGGACGACGGCTCGGTCAAGGTCTTCAAGGGTTTTCGCGTCCAGCACAACGACGCCCGCGGACCGGCCAAGGGCGGGATCCGGTTCCACCCGCAGGAGACCATCGACACGGTGCGTGCGCTGGCGACGTGGATGACCTGGAAGTGCGCCGTGGTCGACATCCCGCTCGGCGGCGGCAAGGGCGGCGTCATCTGCGACCCGCACAATCTGTCGCCGCGCGAGCAGGAGGCGCTGTGCCGCGGCTGGGTGCGCCAGGTCGCACGCAACATCGGACCGATCAACGATGTGCCCGCGCCCGACGTCTACACCAACCCGCAGCACATGGTGTGGATCCTGGACGAGTACGAGAAGCTGGCGGGGGGCCATTACCCCGGCGTCATCACCGGCAAACCGGTCGAGGTCGGCGGCTCGCTCGGACGCACCGAGGCAACCGGCTACGGCGTCGTGTTCGCGGTGCGCGAGGCGCTCAAGCGGATGGAGCTGCCGATCGCGGGGATCCGGGCGTCCCTCCAGGGATTCGGCAACGTCGCCCAGTTCGCCGCCAAGAAGCTCATCGAGCTCGGAGCCATCGTCGTCGCCGTGTCGTGCTGGGACAACGACGACCAGGTTGCCTACACCTACGCCAAGCCCGACGGTGTCGATATCGACTTCCTGCTGTCGATCACCAACCGCTTCGGCGCGATCGACAAGACGAAGGCCGAGGCCGCCGGGTACACGCGTCTGGACGCCGATGCGTGGCTCGAGCAGGATGCCCAGATCCTCGTTCCCGCGGCACTCGAAAACCAGATCACCGCCGACAACGTCGAGCGCATTCACGGCAACGTCCGGATCGTCGCCGAGGGCGCGAACGGTCCGACCACGCCCGAGGCCGATGTCGTGCTCAAGCAGCGTGGGATCTTCGTCATCCCGGACTTCCTGGCGAACGCCGGTGGCGTCACGTGCTCGTACTTCGAGCAGGTCCAGTGCAACACCAACTTCTTCTGGCCCAAGCAGGAGGTGCTCGACCGGCTGGATCAGAAGATGACACGGGCGTTCCACGCCGTCGCGGATCTCGCCGAGGAGACCGGCGAGTACATGCGTGACGCGGCCTACATGATCGCCATCCAGCGGGTCGCAACCGCCTGCCACCTGCGCGGCTGGGCATAGCGGAGAGTCGACAGTCAACTCGAAATGAGCGGCGTCAGCCGCTCACTTGGGTGGGGCGAGAAAGGCGAGCGCACGGTCGGCCTCGGCATCCATGACGACGTGCAGGAACCGGCCGTCGGCGACCGATGGAACGTGGATGACCCTGACCACGTGTGCCAGGTCGGCGAAGTCCGGCAGCACGTTCGCCAGGGCGTTCGGCGTCGCCTCGAGAAACGCCTCGTTCCAGACCACGCGGGCGTCGTCCGGATAGACCGGCAGGTAGGCGATACCGGACTCGACCAGGTCATTGAAGAAATGGGTGCCGAACGACACGTCCGGCAGGTAGGACCCTCTTTGGCGGGCGATCTCGACGAGCATGGCTGTGTGGCTGATGTCCGAGTAGGTGACCGAGATCCCGAGCCGGATGTCGCCGCGGCTCCCCCAGCGCCCCGGCCCCATCAGGATGAACCGATGTTCCGGTAGCGTCTGATTGAGCTTGCTCACCGCGCGTCCGACCCGGAGCATCTCGTTCTTGGTGGCGAGCTTCTCGTAATCCCGAGGGTCGATCAGAACCACGTACTCGAGGTTTCTGACCTGCGCCATCTGAACGTAGCGGTTGGCCGAGAAGACCTGATCGTCCTCATCGACGTTGGCCGGCACCGGTACCCGGTTGGCCGACGAGCCGAGACTGAGCGCCCGGCACTGGAGCATGAAGAATCCGTCACCGTCGTGGGCGAACTCGACGTCGACCGGTTCGCCGAGCCCCTCCTCGAGCAGGTCGAGCATGGTCTTGAGCGAGGCCGGGAAATCGGATCGCACGAGCCCTTCGAAGGTCACCACAAGCTCGCTCGGTTCGACCTGGGCCATGATGCCGACCATGGGCAGCAGTTGACCGTGGCGGTAGATCGAGAAGATTCGATTCATGTGGGGTAGCTTGCGGCCGACCCGGCGCAGGAATTGCTCGATGGGAATCGAGTCAAACTGGCCCTCGGTGAGATCGATGACGTCGATCTCGCCTTGCGAGTACCGGTAGACCTCGTCAGGCTGTTGCACCGCCCGTAGAGTCGGCTGCTCGAGCGCGACCAGCACCGGGTAGTCGTCCACGGTCCGGTCGACCGCCCGCGTTCCGAGGCCGAGGACGATCCGGGCCATCCCGTCGGTGTGGCGGATCCGGGGCGACCAGCGCATCTCGCAGCGTGAAAACGCGACCCCGGCAAAGACCGGAAACAGCATGTTGCCGACCTCGCGGCCGACCACCTCCTGGATCAGGATGCCCATCTGCTCCTGAAAGTCGATCAGACCGCGGCTGCGGCGGTACTCGATGGGGTCGGGGTGGAAGACCGACGCGTAGACCTCGGAGATCGCGTTCTCGAGGGCGTCGAGACGGGCCTCGATGGTGCCCTGATTGCGGATGAAGAGGCTCTTGTACTTGCCCGAGAAGGCGTGGCCGATACGGTCTTCCAGCAGGCTCGACGACCGGATCACCAGGGGACGGTCGCCGATCTCGACGAGCATCCGCTCGAGGCCTTTGTGAATGGTCGGCGGCATGGCGCCATTCTTGAACAGGCGCTCGACCAGAGGGTATTCACCGCGGACCTCGTCGAGGTTCTTGTACTTGACGTTGATGATCTCCTCGAGGTTGTTGTACTCGATGAACTCGAGAATCCCGTTCGACGGCAGGAAGTACGACCGCGGAATCTGGTAGTCGGCGGTCAGCCGGCCCTCGTACCTCGCCTGCTTCAGGATCGAGTCGGCGAGCACCAGACCCGCGGCCTTGCCGCCGAGCCGACCCTGCTGACCGTCGGTCGCGATGATCCGGTCGAGCACCCAGCCGAAGTCGCTGACCCGCACGAATCGTTTGGCGACGGCGATGAAGTCGAGGTGGTCGGTGAGCAGCCGCCGGACCAGCGCCGCCCGGGTTCCGATGACGTCCTCGGGCAACGCCGATCCCTCGCCCGGTGCGAACTCCAGGAAGTCGTGTACCTTGGCGCGGAGATCGGCGAGCGGCGTGTCGGCGTCTTCCGCGAGACGCGCCACCTCGAGCGCGAGTCCGCGCTTCTCGGTGAGCACGATCGTGCTGGTGATCTCCTCCGGACTCAGGTGACGCTCGGCGTACGTGAGGGCCATCTCGTACAGTGCGTGACGGCTCTGTTTGGGCAATCGAGGCTTGGGCCGGTTCGGGTCCGGGCTCGCGGTCGAGGCCGACAGCTTGAGGGCGACCGCAATCTGGTCGTCGATGTCATCGAGGTCGATGATGCCGCGGCGCTGCATGTCGAGCAGGAGCCGCCGGCACACCCGTTGCGCGAGCTCCGGTCGCCGCGTTCTGAGATCGTCGAACCGCTCGCGCCAGACCGCCTGTGTCACCGTTCCGTCCTCATGGCGGCCGCATTGTAGCTTGGTCGGGGGAGCGAGGGCAGGAGGGCGTGGTGGCGTGAGGGCGTAAGGGCGCCGGCTCGCCTGCCGTCACTCGTCGGCGGTGGAGGTGTCGGTGGCCCGGAGCGCGTCGAGGTCCCCGACAATGGTCTCGGCCACGGCGCCGTCAACTCCCATGATGTCGTCCCGGCGACTGACCTCAACCGCGGCGTGGCCGCCGTCCTCGATGGGGGCGAAAAACGTGAAGCTGACCTCGTCCGGGCCCGACTCACCACCGACGGTGACGCCGACACGCCCGACGACCCCGGTCGGCGGCCGCATCAGGTCGTGATCGCCGGCCTCGAGCTCGGCCAAGCGACTCAGCCGTCGCCGCACCTCGGCGCCGTCGACGGTCGAGCCGTCGACCGCGTGCCACACCCCGTCGACCTGTTCGACGGCGACCTCGTCGCCGTCCGCGTCGACGAAGGTGGCCGCCGTCACGTCCCAGGTGTTGAACGGCCAGACCGCCGCCGAGCGCCAGAGCACCGGCGCCTTGGCGAGCCGAGGACGGATGGTCCCGGACACCCGGAACAGGTCGTCACCGTTGCGACGGCAGACCATC
>JASFPU010000050.1:0-10439 GCA_050115855.1 Holophagae bacterium | reverse complement strand
ATCGGGAAGAGCAGCGCCACTTTGTCGTCGGCGCCGGCGGCCACGGTCTCCGGTGACAGCACGACCAGCTCGACATCGGACCCGAGGTCGTCGAGCGATCGGCTGCGGCGCGATCCCCGGCGCGCCTTCTTGCGGCGATGGTCGAGCTCGGGAGCCATCTCGGCCAACCGGTGGACCGTGGTCGGATCGCGGACGATCAGCACACGGCCGTCGGGATTCTCCACCGCCGCCACCCGGAGCGGCACTCCGTCCGCAGCGAACCACCCCGTCATGGCGTCGGCTCCCGGCAGCTCGTCGAGGTCCGCCAAGACCACCGGTACGGCGGTCAGCCCCGAGTCGTGCGTGCCCTCGAAGTCGCGCCCGAAAACCAGCTCGCGGGTGATGACCACGTCGGACGCGAACTCGAAGTCGACGCTGAGGACGTGGCTGGCCCGGTCCGCGACTCCGGTCAGGTCGATTGGCTCGTCCCGGTCGACATCGACCGGCCGTCCATCGAGCTCGGCCCGGATCCGGCGCGGCCGGTCGAACTCCGGGCTCGACCAGGTCAGCCGGGCGGCCGTCGCGCGCCCGTCCCGGTCGCGGATTGCGATGATCTCAGCGTCGGCACGCGCGCCAGGCAGGTTGAGCCAGCGGCGGTCGCGGCCGAGCGCCCGGCCCTGACCGTCAAACGCCACCGCCTCGAGCTCGGCCGGGTGGGGCTCGCGACCCAGGGCGACCTCAGCTGTCCAGGGCGGTGCGGTGAGCTCGGCACGCCGTTCGCCGTCGAGCCGGATCTCGACCCGAGTCACCTCGCCGCCGACCGCGACCTCGATCGGTTGGACGCCGATCACCAAGCCGACGAACAGGGTGACGAACTCGACCACGACTCAACGCTCCACCGAACCGGCGGCGCTTTCGACCGCGTCGCGGATCCGCTGTCGAATTCGCTCCGGGTGGTAGTGAGCCCGCCACGTCTCGAGCCCGAGCGCGCGCTGCCGGCGAACCGCCTCGGCATCCTCGAGCAGCCCCACCACGGCCTCGAGCCATGCGGCGTCACCGTCCGCCGCGACCACCGCCGACGGATCCTCGAGACCGGCGGCCGGCCACGGGTCGGCGACGACCGGCACCCCCGCCGCGAGCGCCTCAACGATCTTGAGCGGCACGCCCGAACCGGTCGTCATCGGCGCGATGGCGAGCCGCGCGCGACCGAGAAAGGACGCCAGGTCGTCAACGTCGCCGTGGACCTCGATACCGGGACGATCCGCCAGGCGACGGACGGCTGGGGCCGGCCGCGCCCCGGCCAGCAGCCACCTGGCCGCCGGCACCCGCCGGCGAACCCCGGGCCAGACACAGTCCGCGAACCACAGCGCCGCCCGGACGGTCGGCCGGTAGCCGAGGTTGCCCGACAGCAGCACGACCGGCTCGCCGGACCACCGAGGGTCTGCGCTCGATCCGACGCTGCCGGCGACCGGCACCACCCGGCCGGTGGGAGCCGCGCCGAGTGCACTGAGATCGCGCGAGCTGACCGCGCAGCTCAGTGCCGCCTGTCGCACCAGCTCGGCCTCGCGCCGACGACATCTTCTCGCTTCGAGGCGATACGCGGTCCTCAGCCCGACCGGTGCGGCGGCCGCCGTGCGCTCGTAGTGCATCGCCATGCAGTCGATGGCATCGAACAGCAGCGGCACGTCCGGGTCGACCGAGGCCACGGCGCCGGCCGCCCAACCGCAACGCACCATCTGAATCACAGCGACATCCGGCCGCCAGTCGCGCACCGCATCGGCCACCACCCGGCGGGCCCGGCGCGAGTCGTAGAGCCCCTCCTGGGCCGGCCGACCGCGGGCGGCGGCGACACCGGCGCGGGCGACGCCACCGGCACCGACTCCTGGCAGGGTCCGGATCTCGGCCGCGAGGGTCGCGCTTTCGGTGTCGGCGTCCGGCCCGGGACACACCAGGAGGCACCGGTGTTCGGTCAACGCGTCGAGCCACTGCACGGTGCGGAGCTGGTTCCCCCGCCACGGCGGCAGCGGGAATCGACTCGAGACGAGCAGCACCCTCATGACCGACCGATCAGAGGCCGTAGAACCCCGCCATGGCGCCGACCACCTCCTCGAGCTCGGCCTCGGTCAGCTCGGGGAAGACCGGCAGCGCGAGCACCTCGCGGCTCGCCTGCTCGGCGACGGGGCAGTCGCCCTCGGAGTACCGGAGACCGGCGAAGCACGGCTGCCGGTGCAGCGGCAGCGGGTAGTACACTGCACAGCCGATGCCACGCTCCTGCAGAAACTCGCGGAGCTCGTCACGGCGCGGCGCCCGGATGACGAACTGATTGAAGGTGTGGCCCCGCCCGGCCAGCGCGAGCGGCAGCCCGATGACCTCGGCGAGCCCGTTCTCGGTGCACATGTGGACGTACCGCATGGCGTTCGCCCGCCGGCCCTGGATCCAGCCCTGGACGTACGGCAGCTTGACGCGGAGCACCGCCGCCTGGAGCGCGTCGAGCCGGAAGTTGCCGCCGACCCGGGGGTGGAGGTAGGGCCCGGACTGGCCGTGGACCCGCAGCTCGCCGAGCACCGCCGCGAGCTCAGGATCCTCGGTGGTCACCAGCCCGCCGTCGCCGAAGCCGCCCAGGTTCTTCGACGGAAAGAACGAGAACGCGCCGATCTCGCCGAGTCCGCCGACGTAGCGGCCGGTGAAGTCGGCGCCCCAGGCCTGGGCACAGTCCTCGATCACCGGGACGTCGCCCACCGCGGAACCGATCGCACCGAGATCGGCCGCCTGGCCGAACAGGTGCACCGGGATCACCGCCTTGGTGCGCTCGGTCACCCGGTCGGCGATCAGCGCAGGATCGATGCAGTAGTCCACCGGGTCGATGTCGACGAAGACCGGCGTCGCGCCGAGCCGCGCTACGACACCGGCGGTGGCGAAGAAGGTGAAGGTGGGCAGGATCACCTCGTCGCCGGGACCGATGTCGAGCGCCATGAGCGCGATCAGCAGTGCGTCGGTGCCCGACGCCACGCCCACCGCATGCCGGACGCCGAGCCAGGTGGCGGCCTCCTTCTCGAAGCTGTCGACCTCCGGTCCGAGAATGAAACGTTGGCTCGCCGCAACGTCCTTCATGGCGGTCTCGACGGCCAGGCGCATCGGTTCGTACTGGCGGGTCAGATCGAGCAGCGGAACGGGCATATCGGGTCTCCAGCTTCGTGATCGGTACGCCGCCCGGGCGCGAGCCCGTGCGGTCCGGACAGAGTACACGAAAACGCGGTCGATCCTGGATGCTGGATCCTGGATGCTGGATGAGGACTCCCGGGCCGGGGCCTCTCACTCTCCCTTGCAGCGGCTGCGGCAGGAACAGCGACAGCGAACAGGGGCAGCGGCAGCGCCGGTCCCGGGAAAGTGCTTCGGCCCGGGTCGATCCCGATCCCGATCCCGATCCCGTTCCCGTTGCCGTGAATCAATACCGCCATCGAAACCGTGGCCGCTGCCGTCGCGGAGTCCGTTTCCGTGTCCGACGACAGCAGACAGCGGCCAGCCACCGGGGCAGCGGTCATCGGGTCCTGCAGGCACAATGAAACCGCCAAGCGATTGCCCGGCTTCACCGGTGCTCTGCTACGATTCGCGCGCGCATCAAGCGCCGGAGGATCATCGATGCACATCTGCGTGGTTGGAACAGGCTACGTCGGACTCGTGACCGGGGCGTGTCTCGCCGACTTCGGCATGGACGTGACCTGCGTCGACAAGGACGAGCGCAAAATCAACATGCTGCTTGACGGTGAGATGCCGATCTACGAGCCGGGTCTCGACGCGCTGGTCGACAAGAACGCCCGCGCCGGCCGGCTCCACTTCACGACCGACCTCGAGCCGGCGATCCGCCAGGCGCTGGCGATCTTCATCGCCGTCGGCACACCGCCGAAGGAGGACGGCTCGGCGGACCTGTCCTACGTCATCGAGGTCGCGGAATCGATCGCCGACAACCTGGACGGCTACAAGGTGGTGGTCACCAAGTCGACGGTGCCGACCGGCACCGGTCAGCTGATCGAGAACACCATCAGGACCCGCACGACCTCGAAACACCCGTTCTCCGTCGTCTCCAACCCGGAGTTCCTGCGCGAAGGCTCGGCGATCGGCGACTTCATGCGTCCTGACCGGGTGGTCATCGGCGCCCGCGACCCCCAGGCGATCGCCATCATGAAGGACATCTACTCGCCGTTGTTTCTGCGCGAGACCCCGTTCGTCATCACCAACGTCGAGTCGTCCGAGCTCATCAAGTACGCCTCCAACGCATTCCTCGCCACCAAGATCACGTTCATCAACGAGGTCGCCGAGCTGTGCGAGCTGATCGGCGCCGACGTCCACCACGTGGCTCGGGGTATGGGGCTGGACAAGCGGATCGGGCCGAAGTTCCTGCACCCCGGACCTGGCTACGGCGGCTCGTGCTTCCCGAAGGACACCCAGGCGCTGTCCGACATCGCCCGGCAGGCGGGCCGGCCGTTCGACATCGTCGACACCGTGGTCGCGGTCAACGAGCGGATGAAGGTCCGCGCGGTGGACAAGGTGCGCGCCGCCCTCCGCGATGATCTGAAAGGTAGAACCGTGGCGCTGCTCGGCCTGTCGTTCAAGCCCGAGACCGACGACATGCGGGAGTCGGCGTCGATCCCGATCGCCGAGACCCTGATCGCAGAGGGCGCCTCGGTGCGCGCCTTCGACCCGGTCGCCATGGACAACGCGCGCGACATCCTGCCCGCCGAGGTTGTCTACTGCGAGGACTCGTACGACGCTGCCGAGGGCGCCGACGCGCTGGTCATCGTCACCGAGTGGAACCAGTTTCGCTCGCTCGACATGGAACGGGTCAAGCAGGCCCTCGCCGGCAACGTCGTCGTCGATCTGCGCAACGTCTGCAGCCCGGCACGGATGGCCGAGCACGGCTTGGTGTACACCGGCGTCGGCCGCGCCGCCACGGACCTGCCGGAGTAGTCTCACAACCGCGTCCGAGTCCGATCCCGATCCCGATCCCGATCCCGATCCCGATCCCGATCCCGATCCCGATAAATCGTACGTCGTGAGACGTGAGGCGTGAATCGCGAGGCCTGATTGCCAAAGCGTGACGCATTGGGCGTGGGTCGTTCGTCGTGGAGCATCCCGGAGGCCTGTCACCCCGAGCGAGCGAGTCCGCGAGCGAGTCGAGGGGTCCCCTCCGGCGCGGCAGCGCCCCCACCCTCTCCCATTCGATGAAAAACCCCCACGGAAACGCCACGGTCAGGGGGAACAAGGAGACTGAGAGGGCCGGACCTTCGACGCACTAATTACTTCGCAGCTCGAACCCCTTACTCTTTATTTTCACCATGAACGTCATCCTCCACCCCGCGGCGGCGGCCACCCGCGCGGAAGCCCCCAGACTCCTTGAGCGCATGCGCCGCGCCACCCTGCTCCCCGCCTCCTGCCGCGGCCGCCTCCGCGACCACCTCACCCACGTCAAGACCCTCCACGACCAGGACCTCGCCGACGGCCTCGGCCGCGTTCACGTCCCCGAGGCGTTCGCGCGCAAGGCCCCCAGCGCCGCCGCCGACTGGCGCTGGCAGTACGTCTTCCCCGCCGGCTCCCGCGGTACCGACCCCCGGACCGGGAAAACCCGCCGACACCACCTCCACGAGTCGGTCGTCCGCAAGTCGATCTACCGCGACACACGGGAATCCGGCGTCGCCAAAGGCGTCGGCTGCCACACCTTGAACCTGGCAAAACTCGACCCAAATGCAGCCGTTTTCTGAGATTTTCGTGAGCATCGCTAATTCGACTCAGGCCCACCTCGATCGCCACGAAACCGCGCCTCACGCCGAGGCACTGGCGAATGACTGCTCAGATCATCACAATAGAAGTCATCATGAAAACAAAGACCCAGCTTATGGTCGCCACGGCAATAGCCATCCTACTCGCGGTGCTGACGGGCTTATTTCTCCTCGGCGGATACGTCAGCGTGGCCATCTGGATGGAAGGCCCATATTATCTACTCACACTGCTGCTTCCAGGGAGTCTCGATACGCTGTGGACCATGGTTGCCGTCGTAGCAGCCTACTACCTCGCAGCCTCGTTGCTCGTACTCGAGTATCACTCCCGGCGCGTTTCAGTCCTCGTGCTATTGATCGTCATCGCACTCAATACGGTTGGAGCATTTGTATGGCATCGCCAGGCGCGCATTTCCCAAAACACCAACGGCCGAAACGTGTGGGTTCAGGTTTCGAGTGCGACAGTCACTTAGGTTCAAGTTTGAAATGCGACACAGCCCGAACATTTCGTCTCAGGCGGACCGCGACCCGCGCGAGCGCGGGTGCCGTCCGCCGATCAGCTCGAGCGGCTGGTGGAAATGACGCTGTGACCGGTAGAATCGCCCCATGACCGACGGCGAAGCCGTCCGACTCGACATCTGGCTCGACGTTGCCTGCATCTTCAAAACCCGATCGCAGGCCCAATCCGCGTGCAAGAGGGGTCGGATCAAGGTCAACGGCGACCACGGCAAGCCGCACCGCGCGATCCGGCCGGGCGACGAGATCCGGATCTCGCTGCCGGGCGGGCGACGACGAACCATTGAGGTCGTCGAGCTCGAGTCGGTGAGCGTCTCCAAGGCCCGCGCCCGCGAGCTCTACATCGACCACACGCCTCCTCCGACCCCCGAGGAGATCGAGCTGCGCAAGATGCAGCGGCTGTCCATGCCGCCGAAACGGCCCCGGGGCGCCGGCGCACCGAAGAAGCAGGAACGGCGGCGGCTGCGCCGGCTCAAGGAGGGCGAGGAGCCGTAGGCGCGCTGTGGCGCGTGAGGGCGTGGCACCACCGCCCGTGTCGCCGTCGCTGGTTTCTGTCGCTGCTCCCTGTCGCTGCCGCTGTCGCTGTCGCTGCCATCGGGATCGGGTACGGGATCGGGATCTGGTACGGGGTACAATCCTCCCGGTGCGCCCGCGCCGGCGCACCGGGAGGATTGCATGGATACATCCAGCTGGGATCTTTTGATCGTCGGCGGCACGGTGCTCACCATGGAGCCGAACAGCGATCCGATCGTCAGCGGTGCGATCGCGGTCGCCGACGGCCGGATCGCCGCCGTCGGGCTGGCCGAGGACCTGCTCGAGCTCGCCCCCACCGGTCAGGTCGTCAACGCCGGCGGGTGCCTCATCCTGCCGGGCTTCGTCAACACCCACTCCCACCTGGCGATGACCCTGCTGCGGGGCATCGCCGACGACCTGCCGCTGATGGAGTGGCTGAAGAACCACATCTGGCCCGCCGAGAAAAACCACATGAAACGGCAGACCGTCCGGCTCGGCACGGAGCTCGCGGTCGCCGAGCAGCTGCTGGCCGGCGTCACCACGACGACCGACATGTACTTCTTCGGCGACGAGGTCGCCGCCGTGCTCGCCGAAGCCGGCATGCGCGGTGTGATCGCCGAGTCGCTCATCGACTTCCCGACGCCGAGGTGCGACACGCCCGAGGAGATGATCGAGAAGCAGATCGAGCTGGTCGAGGCGTACCGTGACCACCCGTTGATCACGCCCTCGGTCGCGCCCCACGCGCCGTACACCGTGTGCGCCGCCAACCTGGTCAAGGAGGCGGAGCTCGCGGAGCAGTACGGCGTTCCGATGCAGATTCATCTGTCGGAGACCCGCGGCGAGGTCGAGACGTCGATCGAAGAGAAGGGTCGGTCGCCGGTCGCCTACCTCGCCGACCTCGGCGTCCTGTCCGAGCGGACGGTGGCGGCCCACTGTGTCCACGTCAGCCCGGAGGACATCGACATCCTCGCTGAGTTCGAGGTCGGCGTCGCGCATAATCCCGTGTCCAACCTGAAGCTCGCGTCCGGCGTCGCGCCGGTTCCGGAGATGGTGGCGGCGGATCTGAAGATCGGGATCGGCACCGACGGTGCGGCGTCGAACAACACCCTCGACCTGCTGCGCGACACCCAGCTCACCGCGCTGCTCCACAAAGGCGTGTCGGGCGATCCGACCGTGCTGCCGGCCCGGACGATGATCGAGATGGCGACGATCGGTGGCGCAGGGGTGCTCGGCCTCGACAGCGAGATCGGCACGCTGGTCGAGGGCAAGCAGGCGGACATCGTGTGCGTCGCGGTCGACGGACCGCATGCAACGCCGATCTACGACCCGTTCTCCCACCTGGTGTTCGCGGCTCGTTCCGCCGACGTCAAACACGTCCTCGTCCGCGGTCAGCTCGTGGTCGGCAATCGGGAGCTGGCGACGTTGGATCGGGAGCGGATCGAGGCCGACGTCGTGGAGTTCGCGAAGCAGATCGGCTCCTGAGACGGCCCCGCGGCGCGCCCTTCAGGAGCTCACGGTGAGCAGCGGCACCGGGCAGCGCCGGAGCACGGACTCGGCCACCGAACCGAGCACCAGCTGCTCGAGCTCGGACAGGCCTCGGGTGCCCATCACGACCAGATCGAAGCCGCCCGACTCCGCCTCGGACAGGATGGCGTCGGCGGCTCGTCCGATGACCACCGAGGTGTCGACCGGCAGCTCGTCGAGCAGCTGCCCCGCGGCGTCGTCAAGCACCTCGGTGGCGCGATCGCGTGACCGGGTCAAGATGTCGTCCGTGGCGAGGTTGAAGGTGTAGAACTCCGGGTAAACCACTGGCTCGACGACGTGGAGCAACGTGATCTCGCTGCCGAACGCCCGGGCCCACGCGCCGGCCATCTTCGCCGCCTCCGCGGACTGATCCGAAAAGTCATGCGCGACGAGCATCCTGGACGGCCGGGCCGAGAACAGGCGGCAGTCGGGCCGAACCGTGACCACGGGCACGCGGACACTGCGCACCACGTGCTCGGCAACCGAGCCGAGCAAGAGGTGCTTGATCCCGCGTCGTCCGTGGGTTCCCATGACGACGAGGTCGCAGTTTTGGTCGGCCGCCAGCTCGGTGATCGCCTCGGCGGCCGAGATGCTTCTCACGAGGTGGGTGTGGACGGTAAGCTCGTCGTGGTCGGTGCGTCCTTCGGCCAGGGCCCTCTCGCTGGCGTCGTCGGTCGACGCGACCAACCGCTCGATCTCGAGCTGGTACTCCTCGGCCATCAACGGGTCTTCCAGGATCACGCGGACGTGAACCACGTGCAGCTCCGCGGAGAACGCTCGGGCGAGTCGGAAGGCGAGCGTCTCCGCGGCATCCGCGGTGGTCGAAAAATCGGTCGCGACCAGGATTCGGCTCGGTGTCGTGGTCATGTCGGCCTCCTCGAAGGTGGCCTATCATATCCCGTCAGCCCGCCGTCTGGACGCCGTTCTCCAAGTGCGCTAGGATTGTCCTGTTCGACACGGAATCATAGGTCACCGAGACGTATGGTGTGACGGAGGGCTCGTCCGGTGCCGGGATGGCAAGGAGATCACCCGTGGTGGACGACCGTCGCCACACGCCGCGAATCACCCTCGAACACGAGGTCACCGTCACCATCGGCAGCGATCGATCTGCTCGCCTGGTGGACATTTCCATCGCCGGTGTTCACCTCGAGCTCGGTTCGGCGCTTCACCCGACCCACGTCTGCCAGATTGCGGTCCCATTGCCCGACGGCAGCGTGAAGATCACGGCCCGGGTCGCGCACTGCAAGGCGACCGGCATGGCGAAGAAAAGCGCCGGCGGGGGTTTGGTCTACCGCGCGGGTCTCGAGTTCGTCGACATCGATCGTACGGTGACCGAGGCCATCATGACGGCATACGCTCCCCGTCCGGTCCGCCCCGTCGAACCGATCAAACCGGTCGTGCCGGAACGCCCCAAGCGGAACGGACCAATCAAGATCAAGGTCAACGTCGACGCACTCGAGCACGCCGAGGCCTCCTCGAAGCACGGCGCGAACTGACCCGCCCGGCACGCGCGACGCGCTCGTCGCGGGGGTGGATACGACGAGATCGGTGACGGTTCGCGCGATCCGAGGATGCTCCGCTTCGAACTCGGCTCTCTTCACGATTCCCGACTCGTGTCGTCGTCGTCCGCGTCGATGCGATTGAACAGGTTCATTGCCGCAGCGAAGCCGTCTCGGACGATCGCTTCAACCGCGTCGGCGGCCCGGTGGGCGGCCCGTTCGGCTGCTCCCTGTTCGTGCGCCTCGAACGGCGCCGTGACCCACGCGGCGAGGTCACCCGGCACGGTGTCACCACCGACGCCGACCCGGAGCCGGGGAAAGCCCTGCCCCACGATGTCGCAAATGTCGCGCAGCCCGTTGTGGGTCCCCGGACCGCCTCGTCGCCGCAGGCGCAACCGGCCGATGGAGAGATCGAGGTCGTCGACCACCACGAGAATATCGTTCGGTTCGACCGCGAATCGCTCGAGCAACCAGGCCATCGCGGTGCCCGAGCGGTTCATGTAGGTCAGCGGTTTGGCGGCGACCACACCGACGCCGAGATCGAGCCGACGCAGATCGACCGGCGGCTCCCGCCGCCAGTCGCCGACACCGCACCGGTCGCCGAGTTCGTCGACGACCCGGTAACCCATGTTGTGCC
>JASFPU010000049.1:0-10440 GCA_050115855.1 Holophagae bacterium | reverse complement strand
GGCCAGGCGCACATCTACCTCAACCGGGGCGGCGTGCTCGACAGCGCCCCGACCTGGACCTTCGACTCGCCACACGTCGGCACGGCCATCGCCTTCGGCGACATCAACGGCGACGACCTGCCCGATCTCGTCGTCGGCAACTCGGGCGACACGTCGTTGTGGGTGTTCTACAACACCGGTGCGCCGCCGATCTTCACCGACGGCTTCGAGTCCGGCGACACCTCGGCGTGGAGCGCCACCTCGCCGTAGGTTTCGCGTCCGCTCCGCGTCCGCGCCCGATGCTGGATGCTGGATGGGCGCCAGGGTCGCTCCCTTCCCGGTGAAGGTCAGGGATCTGAGGAACCGCAGATCGCGCAGATCGACGCAGATTTCATCGCAGTTGAAGATTGGCGGGAGTGGCCTGAGCGGTTGATGCACGGCGCACCGAGCTGCCAAGCTTCTGAGGTCGAGCCTTTGAAACACAAAGGACACGGAGAACCACAGAGATGCCATCGATCAGATGTGATGCTTCGCGGCATCTTCGCGTGCTTCGCGTCTTCGCGGTTCCAGCGATGGAACCAACGATCTCTTGGCCCATCAAACCGACCGAGCGCGCACTCACTTCTTCATGGTCTCGTCCAGGAAGGCCACGGTGCGCTGCCAGGACAGCTCGGCGGCATCGGCCTCGTAGTTGTGCCCGGACGGGTTGGCGAAGGCGTGGCCGGCGCCCGGGTAGATGTCGATCGTCGCATCGACACCGGCCTCGTCCAGCGCCTTCTCGAAGAGCCGGACCTGGTCGACCGGGATGCCCTGGTCAGCCTCGCCGAAGTGACCGAGGATCGGCATCTTCAGCGTCGCCAAGCGGTCCGGATCGGTGACCAGCCGGCCGTAGTAGATGACCGCCGCGCCGAGCTCGTCGGGCAGCAGCAGCGCGGTGCGCAGCGACCAGCCGCCGCCGAAGCACCAACCGATCGAACCGACCGCGCCGGCCTGCTCGTCGTCGGTGAGGAACGTGTAGGCCTGGCCGAGATTGGCGAGCGCCGAGTCCTCGTTCACCGCCTGCATGAGCGCGCGCGCTCTCTCGGGGGTGTCGGCTGTCTGCCCGCCGTACAGATCCACGGCGAGGGACAGGAAGCCCTCGTCCGCGAGCCGGCGAGCCATGGTCCGGATGTTGTCGTTGAGCCCCCACCACTCGTGGATCACGATGAGCGCGGGGCCGCCAGGTGCCCAGTCGGCGGGCCGGGCGAGAAAGCCCTCGACCACCGTGTCGTCGACGGTGGCGTAAACGACGATCTCACCCTGCGAGACGAGCTCGCCCTCGGGTGACGACATCGGGTTGGCGACCGGCGCGTCGCCGGCGTGCTCGACCGCCATCCGTTCGGCGTGCTCGTCGGCGGTCATGTCGGCGCCGCCGCCGTTGCCGCAGCCGACCAGCGCCAGCGCGGCGATCGCGGACATCATCATGGTCATTGCAGGTGCTCGCATTGGTTTCCTCCTCGGAGTTATTCGTCAGAGGCAACAGATCGGGGCGCCGCGTCCTTCCCCCGACGGTGGTCGAGCATCGCGGGAACCACAGATCACACAGATCCGTCGCAGGGATCACACAGATCCGTCGCAGGGATCAACCGCAAAGCCGCAAAGTGCGCGAAGTCATCACACGTTGCACTCCGCGCTACAGCCCGATCTGGGACGAGCTTGGATGTGGGCTGATCTGCGTGATCTGCGGTCGCTCAGCGCGATGGCATCTGTGTCGATCTGTGTGATCTGTGGGTCTGCGATGCGACGCCGTCCGATGTTTCGTGACGTCTTTGCGCACTGTGCGTCGTCGCGAGCAACCCGAGCCTTCGTCCGCGCCGGTCAGAACCGCCCCTCGAGGCTGCCGGCGTAGCCGGTGAGCTCGACGTAGCCCTCGCCGCGGGCGCTGCCGGACGCCTCGACCGGGCCCTCCCAGTAGACCACGCCGGTGGTGGCGCTGCCGTCGAGCTCGGAGGCGGGCAGCAGGGCGGAGACCTCGAGGTCGACGTCGTGCGCCGGCACCCGGAGGCGCCATCGGACGGGGTAGCGGCCGCCGGTGGCAGGGCTCGTCCACCAGTCGACGGGCTCGATCTCGACGTCGTCGCGGGCGAGCGTCGTGGTGCCGCCGTCGGGCCGGACCACGGTGCCCGACGAGTAGGGATCGGGCGTGCCGTCGGCGCGGCGCAGCCGGTAGACCATGAGATCGCGGCCGTCGTCGAGGCGGAGGCTGAACCAGTCCCAACCGGCGACCCCCGCGCCGAGCTGGGAGGTGCCCCACTCGTGGTCGAACCAGGCGGCGCCGCCGACCTCGATGTGACCGCCGTCGACCTCGATGCTACCGCTGACCTCCAGGCGGCTCCAGGTCAGGTAGGCCGAGGCGTTGCCCGGCTCGGCGCCCTTCTGCGAGTAGCCGCGGTCGCCCTGGAGCACGAGGGGTCGGACGGGCTCCAGATCGAGGTCGAGCCCGATGCCGGTGACCGGGTCGCGGGCGTCGATGGCGATGACACCGTCCTCGCCGCGCCGCATCTGCCAGTCGTCGAGCCAGACCTCGAGATCGTCGGTCGACCAGCCGGCGAGCCCGCCGCCCTGCCTGCGCAGCCGCTCGGCGTGGTGGAACACTCCTTCGCCGATGTCGGCGACCGCCAGGTGGGCGGCGGCGATCTGTCGCGCGCGCAGGTGCGAGGCGCCGGCGGGCGGATCGCCCGGTGCCAGACCCTGGCGGAAGAAGGTGATCTGAAAGCCGTAGCGATGCCCGTCGTCATCGCTGACCAGGCCGGTGACGTACCACCACTCGGTGCGGGTGTCGGGGTGCGCGCCGTGGTCGCGTGGGAAGACGAGCTCCGGCGGGCCGGTGATCGCGCGCCAGCCGTCGTCGGCACCGGCGGTCACGGCGGCGAAGGCGAGCCACGCGACGAGCACGGTCAAGCAGCCGTTGCGCACCATCAGCCCTCCTCGCGCAGTACGGTCGCCGGCTGGAGCCGGGCGGCCACCAGCGCCGGCGGCAGCCCGGCGAGCAGGCAGATGGCGATGATCCAGCCGGCCATCGTCGCCAGCGGCCCCCACGGCAGCACCAGCTCGAGGGACCAGCCGAAGGACTGGAGGTTGACCACCTTGACCAGGATCACGCCGACCGCGAGACCGACCGCCGAGCCGGCGACGGCGGCGGCAAGACCGAGCAGCCCGGCCTCGGCGACCACCATGGCGATGAGCTGACGGCGCGAGCCGCCCACCGCGCGCACCGTGGCGAGCTCGCGGCGTCGCTCGCCGACCAGGGTGAGCAGCACGGTGAGCACCGCCACCACAGCGACCACCGCGGTCACCAGGTACATGGCGGTGGTGATGGCGAAGGTCCGTTCGAAGGCGGCGAGCACAGCGGCGCGCAGCTCGCGACTGTCGAGCGCCTCGATCAGGTAGGTCCCTCGGACGGCGTCGAGCAGGCGCGCGCGCGCCGCCTCGATGTCGGTGCCCAGCGGCAGGAAGAGACCCATGTCATCGGGAGCGGCATCGGGGAAGAAGCGCAGGAAGTCGGACCGGTCGACGACGACCAGGCCGTGCGACCGTGAGTAGTCGCGGAACACGCCGACCACCTCGCGTTCGAGCACGCCGCCGGGCAGCTCGAGGCGGAGAACGTCGCCCTCTGCGACGCCGAAGCGGTTGGCGAACGGCTCGTTGACGACCGCCCCGTGCTCGCGATACGCGATCTCGAAGACCGTCGCGGAGTCGCGGCCCGGAAAGGGCACGCTGCCGTGGTGCTGGACGACGTCGAAGGCGGCGCCGGCAAAGCTCACGGGGCGCCCCTGGTACTCGACGATCTGCGAGTAGAAAGGATCGACCGACTCGGCGCCGAACAGCCGCTCGGCGATGGTGACGACCTCAGGATCGAGCCGGCCGACCCAGACCCCGGTGTCCGCAGCCAGCGGTCGGACCCACAGATCCGCGTGCATGCCGGCCGCGGTCCAGCTCTCCACCGTGGCGCGGAACGAGCTGACCATGGTTGCGATGGCGACCGCCAGCGCGACGGCGACCGCCACCGAGCCGGCCGCCCAGGCGGCCCGCTGGCGGCCCGCCGACAGCGCCGCCGCGGCGAGCTGGAGGGCCGCGGTGCGCAGCCGCCCGAAGGGCAGGTGGCCGAGCCGGGCGAGGGAGTCGAGCAGGACGCCCGCGCCGACGAGCAGCGCCGCCATGGCGATGAGCGCGGCGAGCAGCGCAGCGATCGGCAGATGGAAGATCGCGGGCAGGCGGACCAAGATCGCGACCGCCGCGGCCATCACCAGCAGCGCGACGACCACGGCGGCGCGCGTCCGTCCGGCCATCCGTTGCGGTGCTTCGGTGCGCAGACCTTGGAGCGGCGGCACCGACGCGATCTCTCTGAGCGGCACGACGGCCGCGGCGAGAGCGACGGCGATGGCAATGCCGAGGCCGAGGGCGGCGAGCACCGGGTCGAAGCGGATCTCCGATGCCGGGATACCGCGGACCACCGACGCCACCGAGAAGCGAACGCTGGCGAGGGCGAGCCGGGCGCCGCCGAAGCCCGCCGCGACCCCGAGCGCGCCGCCGACCAGCCCGATGGCGAGAGCCTCGGCGAGCACCACCCCAGCGATGCGGCGGCGCGAGGCACCGAGCGAGCGCAGCAGCGACACGACGAAGCGGCGCTGGACCACCGAGGTCGCCAGGGTGGTTGCCACGAGCACCCCGCCGACCAGCAGCGAGATGGTCGACAGGGCGACCAGGTTGAAGCGGAGGGAGGCGAGCATCTGCTCGGCGAAGCGCCGCCGCTCGCTCGGCTCGCGGACATCGACGTCGGCCGGCAGCAGCTCGGCGGCTCGCCGGCGCAGCTCCGAGAGATCGACGTCGCCGCGCGGCACGAGCTCGATGCGATCGAGGCGGCCGACCCGGCCGAGCAGCTCCTGGGCGGCCGCCACGTCGACCAGCACGACGCGCTCCCAGACCGCGGAAAGTCCCTCGGCCTCGAAGACGGCCGCGACGTCGACGGTGCGGGCGCGACCATCGGCCGAGATGGTCAGTTCGTCGCCCGTGGTGACGCCGAGCTGGCGCGCGAGCGGGCGCGAGATCAGCGCGCCGAAGCCGAGCAGGGTCGACTCGAGGTCGGGAACCTCGGCGTCGTCGGCGAGCACCGGCCGGACATCGGCGTCGAGCAGCAGGTCGACGCCGAGCAGCCGGACGCCGTCGCCGAGCTCGACGAGCAGCACGGTGTCGTCGATCACCGGCACGACCAGGGCGTTGCCGGACACCGGCCGAAGGGCCGCGAGCAGCTCCTCCGATAGGCCGCCGGGGCGCGTCACCTCGAGCCGCGCCGTGCCGGCGATCTCGTCGACGCCCTCGGCGAACGATGCCACCGCGGCCCGGCTCGCCGCCACGGTCGAGATGACGGCGGCAATCCCGGCGGCGACCCCGACGACGGTGATCAGGAAGCGCCACGGACGCCGGGCGAGGGGGCGCAACAGCAGCGCTCGGAAGATCATCGTCCGGTTCCGTTCCGGGTCATCCGACGATGCGGCCGTCGGCCATCCGGCACACGCGATCGGCGGCGGCGGCGATCTGGGCGTCGTGGGTCGCGAGCAGCAGCGCCGTGTTCTCCTCCCGCCGCAGCTCGTCGAGCAGATCGATGACCGCGCTGCCGGTGCGGCTGTCCAGGTTGCCGGTCGGCTCGTCGGCGACCACCACCCGCGGCCGGTGGACGAGCGCGCGCGCCACCGCGGTGCGCTGCTGCTCGCCGCCGGACAGCTCGGACGGGTAGTGCCGGGCGCGGTGCGCCAGGCCGACGCGATCGATGAGCCCGCGGACGCGATCGGGGTCGCGACGGTGGTCGAGAGCCAGCGGCAGGCTGACGTTCTCCTCGACCGTCAGGTGTGGGACGAGGTGGAAGGCCTGGAAGACCATGCCGATCTTCCGCCGCCGAAGGTTGACGAGCTCGTCCTCGGTGGCGCCGGCCAGATCGACGCCGCACACCCGGACGGTGCCTCGGTCCGGTCGGTCGACCGCGGCGACCAGGTTGAGCGCGGTCGACTTGCCGCAGCCGGACGGTCCGACCAGCGCAACCAGCTCACCGGCGTCGAGCCGCAACGACAGGTCGACCAGGGCGTGGACCTGCTCGTCGCCGCGGACATAGTCGCGGGCGGCGTGGGCCATGTCGACCACGGGATCGGTGTCGTGCGCCATCACCGGAAGCGAACCCGCGGCGGCCTCGCTGTCTTCCATCAGTCGTCGGCGAACTCGCCCAGCGGCCGGTAGCAGAAGACGTAGGCGCCGTCGTCGATGACGACCTCGAGCTCGGCGCCACGGTTGACCGCGTAGTCGATGTAGCCGGGGATGTCGCACGCATCGTGGCACTCGCTGGCGTGCGCCGGGGACTCTCGATCGGCGGCGCGGTCGAACCAGGACAGGCAGATCGGGCCATCGAGCCGACGCGCCGCCACCTCGTCGGCGAGCCGCTTGGCGGTGGCGAAATCGAGCTCGGCGTTGCCCGTGGTCACGGTCTCGATATGCAGTGGGTCATCCACGGTCGGCCTCCGGCAGGTCGTCGGGCTGCAGCGTACCACCCGCGTCGAGCACCGACGACACGCGGTCGAAGATGTCGCGGTCGTGATCGCGTCGGTCGTCGCCCCGTTTGCCGAGTGAGCTGAGCGGCAGCCGCATTCGCGGGTTGTCGGCGAGGTCGTTGCGGTGGCGGTCCAAAAACGCCCAGTACAGGTTGGTGATCGGACAGCTCGTCGTGGGGTCGAAGTCGCAGTCGCTACAAAAGTCGCTCATCCGGTCGATGTAGGCGGCGCCGGACACGTAGGGCTTGGTGGTCATGAGCGGCCCGACGCCGTAGCTGCCCATGGCGAGGACGTTGGGCTCGACCACCCAGTCGTAGGCGTCGCAGTAGGCGACCCAGAACCAGTCGGTGAGCTCGCGGGGCGAGACGTCGAGCAGCGTGGCGAGGTTGGCGAGCACCATGAGCCGGGTGATGTGGTGGCTCCACGCCTCGGCCCAGACGTCGGCGACCACCCGGTCGAGGCAGGCGAGCCCGGTCGGGTGTCCCGGCCAGTAGCCGACCGGCAGCGGCCGCGACGCACCGAGCGTCGACGGCGCGGCCCCGCCGTCGGGGTCGTCCTTCGCGCCGTTGCCCGACCACTCTCGTCCGGCCCACCGGGCGTAGCCGCCGTCGCCGGGTGTGCCGACCACCGGCGGACGGTGGTCACCGGGCGGCTCGCGGAAGCCGTCGGTCCGCTCGTGCACCCGGTAGACGAACTCGCGCCAACCGAGGACCTGACGGATGAAGCCCTCCTGGCTGGCGAGGGGCAGGTCCATGGCCGCGGCGTCGGCGACCACCCGCTCCGGCAGCAGGCGGAGGATGTTGAGCAGCGGTGAGATCCGCGTGTGGAACAGACCGCGGCTGGCGTGCGACATGGCGTCCTCGTACGGTCCGAACGTCGGCAGGCACTCGTCGCGGGCCCAGTGCCAGAGCCGCTCGGCGTCGTCGGCGGTCGCCGGCAGCGCGGCGAGGTCGACCTCACCGGGGTGGTCGCTGAATCGCGTCTCGATGAGCTCGGCGACCTCGAGGCTGATGTCATCGGGCTCGAAGGCGGGCGGCGTCGGCGGCTCGGGCTCGCCCGGCCACGGCCTTCGGTTGTCGGCGTCGAAGCTGTACTTCCCGCCGATCGGTGACCCGTCGTCCATGAGCACGCCGGTGCGCCGTCGCATGAAGCGGTAGAACGCGTCCATGCGCCACGGTGGGCGCTGCTTCTGGCTCGCGTCGAAGTCGTCGTCGGTCGACAACCACCCCTCGTGGCGAACCTCCTCGAGCCCGCCGGATGCGACCAGTGGTGCGAGATCGGCCCGCAGCTCGCGCTCGGCGGGCCGCATGACGGTGAGTGGCCCGAGCTCGGCGATGAGCGGCTCCAGGGCTCGGTGGTACGGGCCGTCGGCGACCGCGATCCGGACCGCGACCCCGCGCGCCGCCTGCTCGAGGGCGAAGTGTCGGCCGTTGGCCAGGATGAGCGCCAGCTTCTGTCGGTGGTAGGGCCGGCGCGACGCCTTCCACGGGCTCTCGACCATGACGATGCCGAGCTCGCTCGGGTCGTGATCCGCCAGCGGTCCGATCGCGCCGGTGAGCTGGTCGTAGGGCACGTAGATCCACCGCCGGCCCGACGGGTCCGGCTGCCGTTCGGACAGGGTCCGTGCAAACCGGCTCATTGCAGGTTCCGCCGGGCGCCGCTGGAATGCGGGCGCGGGTCAATCGCCTTCGACAAGGGGCGACGGGGAACTGGAGTCAACACCATGAGCGACAAATCAGTGTATGTGATCCTCGGCGGCTCGGGCGGCATCGGCTCGGCCGTCGCGCGGCATCTCGACGATCAGGGTGCGCAGCTGCTGCTCGCCGCACGCGACCGGGCGAGGCTCGAGACGGTGGCCGGCGAGCTCGCCAACGCCGACATTGCCGAGGTCGACGGCACCGACATGTCGGCGGTCGAGACCGTCGTGAAGCAGGCCGCCGACCGGTTCGGCACGGTCGACGGCGTGGTCAACTGCGTCGGCTCGATCCTGCTCAAGGCGGCGCACCAGACCTCGGATGACGAGTGGCGGCACACGCTGGCGGCCAACCTCGACTCGGCCTTCGCCGCGGTCCGCGCCGGTGCCAAGGTCATGCGCAGGACGGGTGGCTCGATCGTGCTGATGTCGTCCGCCGCCGCGCGGGTCGGGCTGCCGAGCCACGAGGCGATCGCCGCCGCCAAGGCCGGCGTGGTCGGCCTCGCCCGGTCGGCGGCGGCGACCTACGCGGGCTCCGGCATCCGGGTCAACGTCGTCGCTCCAGGGCTGGTCGACACGCCGATGTCGTCGAAGATCACGGGCAACGAGCTCATGCTCAAAGCCTCGACCGCCATGCACCCACTCGGTCGCATCGGGCAGCCGGACGAGGTCGCACGGGTCATCGCGTGGCTGGTGTCCGACGATGCCGGCTGGGTGACCGGCCAGGTGATCGGCGTCGACGGCGGGTTGAGCAGCGTGCGGGCGAAGGCCTCGGCCTGACCCGAAGGCACGAGGCACAATGAAACCGCCAAGGCGCCAAGCACGCGAAGACGTCGCAGAGCATCGCATCGCAATCCCACAGATCACACAGATCGACACAGATGCCATCGCACTGAGCAACCGCAGATCACGCAGATCAGCGCGGAGTCATCGCATTTGAAGGCTGGTGGTGCTGGCCTGGGTTTTTGGTGCCCAGCTCACCGAGCTTTCAACCGTCTGCGGTCGAGTTTTTAAAACACAAAGGGACACGAAGCACCACAAAGCACCGCATTTCAAAGCTGGCGGTGCCGGCTCGGGCGGTTTCAACTCGGCACATCGCGCTCCGGCGATGATTGCGATGGGCCGAATTCGAACCCCGTGGCACCTCCGTGGTTCGCCGTGCTCTCCGTGTTTCAATTCCGCTCGTTACGGATTGCATCCGACGACACCCGAGTATCTCCCATGTCGTGCCCCGCACGTGTCGGAAGCCTGGTTGATTCGTTCCTGTTAGCCTCGGTAGTTGATCGTGATGGAGGGATGGATGTCGCTGGTCGGGTCGAAGCGCTGGAACTGTCTGCTCGTCGTGCTTCTCGCGACGTCTTCGTTCGCGACGGGGGCGGACGCCGCGCCGTTAAGCGGAACGGTCACCGATGACGTCGGCGTCCCGCTCGCCGGCATCGAGGTGTCGGCCTACACGAGCTCGGACACGGGTTGGCAGCTCGCGGGCTTCACGGAGTCCGAACCGGACGGCGCCTACCTGCTCGACGGCTTACCCGAGGGCGACTACCGCGTTCTGTTCCGGGACTGGTCGCAGACCTTCGCGTTCCAGTACCACCCGGGCGTGAGCTCGATCGACGAGGCATGGGACGTCGCTGTGACCGCCGGCGGCGCGGTCGTCGACGCGACGCTGCCGCCGGGCGGTCGAATCACGGGCGTCGTGACCGACGGCGCCGGTGCGCCGCTCGAGTACCCGATCGTCTTCGTCTACACCTCGGGCGACCAGCCCGAGGTGCTGTTCGTCGGCCAGGTCGACGAGCCGACCGGGATCTACGAGGTCGGCGGTCTGCCGACCGGCGACTACCTCATGATGTTCAGCGGCCGGCGGGGCCCGGTGAGCTGGACCGAGTTCTACGACGACGCGCTGCAACTGGGTGACGCGGCGCCGATCGCCGTCACCGCCGGTCAGATCACCTCCGGCATCGATGCTCAGCTCGGGCCGCCGCCGGGCGGGTATCCGGGTGGGCTCGAGGGGATCGTCAGCGCGACCGACGGTACGCCGCTCCCAGAGATCGAGGTCAGCGTCTACGCCAGCGTCGGCCCCGGCGAGTGGACGCTCGTCAGCTACCAGTCGACCGACGCCGACGGCGCGTTCGCCTTCCTCGAGCTGCCCGCCGACACCTACACCCTCGGCTTCCGCGACTGGAATCAGGTCTA
>JASFPU010000048.1:0-10447 GCA_050115855.1 Holophagae bacterium | reverse complement strand
ACGCCTGCTGGATTGACGCGGCATCAACGGCGGCCACGTTGTCGCGGTAGCTCGTCCAATACGAGTGCGGCCGGCCGAGCAGCTCGTCGACTGCGTACACCGACACGGTCTGCGCCGCCGACGAGAAGTTCTTCGGGAAGGTCTCGATGAATTGGTTTTTCGACACCTCGAGCTCCTCCGCGGTGACCGGCGCGGTGCGCATGCCCTCGATGAGCTCGAAGCCGAGCTTGGCGGCGTAGGCGCAGGTTGACGACTTGGACTGGAAGAACGCACGGAAGGTGCCGGGGTAGGTGGTCGGAAAGCCGAGACTGGAGTAGGCGGAGTAGGCGAGGCCCTCGTCGGACCGGATGGACTTCATCATCCGGGCCGTGAAGCCGTAGCCGCCGACGATGTCGTTGCCGACCATGAGGGCGAACTGATCCGGATCGCCCAGTCGATAGCCGAGGTGGCCGAAGCTGACGCGCCCCTGGTTGACGTCCGGCTTGTCGATCACGTAGACGCCGGGCGTCGCCGTGTGGTCGGGCTGCGGCACGGCCTTGCGCGGAACCTCGAGCGCCGGCAACGTGCCGATGGTGCTCTCGAGCAGCTCGGTGATCGCATCCTGCTCGAAGTCGCCGGACACCGCGACGACGATGTTGTCAGACCGGACCAGCGACGTCACGAACGCGCGCGCTTGCTCCGGGGTGAGACCGTCGACCGATGCTTTCGTGGGGAGCCGGTTGAGGAAGTAGTCGTCGCCGTAGATCAGTCGGCTCCACTCCCGCCCCTCGATGCCGGCGGTGCTGTCGTTGCGGGTCTTCATGTCCTGGATGAGGTCGTCCTTGGCCTTGGCGAAGCGGTCGGCCTGGAAGCGGGGCTCGGTCAGCACGTCCATCATGAGATCCATGGCGGCCTCGAGGTCCTTGGCGAGGACGTTGAGGCTGACCGATCCGGTGACGTCGCCGATGTTCACCGACAGGATCGCGGCGAGGAAGTCGAGATCCTCGTCGAGCTGGCTGGCGCTGAGCTCGCCGGCGCCGCCGGTCCGCCAGACCTCGTCGGCGACGGTGGCGAGACCCTCCCGACCCTCGGGCTCGAGGTAGCGGCCGCCGCGGAAGTAGACGGCGACGCTGACCAGCGGGAACTGGGTGTCGCGCATGGCGTACACCGGGGTGCCGTTGTCGAGCTCGAACCGGAGCGCATCGGCATCCGGAATCTGCCAGTCGACGGCGCCGTAGGTGAGGTCTTCGGGTCGCTTTGGAATATCGCTGTCGGCAGCGATGGTCACGCTGGCGGCGGCGATCAGGATGACGGCTGTGGTGATCAGTGCGCGGCGCATGTCACTCTCCCTCCCCGGTCGGTGCCGCGAGCGCGGTCAGGCGCTCGTTGGCTCGTTTGATGATCAGCTCGAGCGCCGGCTGGAACTCGGGCGGCGCCTGGCCCTTGGCGGCCTCGAGCTGGGTCAGCAGCTGCTGGATCTCGGCCGGGTCGGTGGTCTGCTGGAGCTGGGCGATGGTCTGCTTGGCCATCGTCTTGGCTTGACCGGACAGCGCCGCGAGCTCGGGATCCTCCTCCGATCCCGCCTTCCGGAAGTACCAGAGCACGTTCTTGCCGGTGTCCGGGAAGTAGGTGTTGGCGACCCGCATGATGTCGTCGGCGGTGACCGCCTGGATCTTGGCGGGTTCGGTGTTGATGTGGTCCCAGCTGCCGAGCACGTCGTAGTACAGCAGCTGAAACAGCAGGAAGAAGTTGGACTGGAGCCGTCGGAACGAGTTGGCGAGGCTCTGGTTCTTGACCTTGGCGAGCTCGCGCTCGCCGACCGGCTCGGTCTTGAGCCGCTCGATCTCGGCGAGCAGCGCGGCCTCGGCCCGCTCGTGGCTGACGCCGTCCGCCAGCTCGGCGCCGACCTCGACGCTGCCGGCGTACTTCTGCGCCGAGTAATAGGCGTAGGGCTCGCCGGTGGCGATCGTGGCGGTGTCGACCATCGCCTTGTAAAGGCGGCCGGTACGGCCGCTCAGGATGTCCGTCATGACGTCGAGCGCGGGGCCGTCCCGGTGGACGAACGGCACGGCGTGCCAGCGGATCTGGACCGACGGGTTGGTGTCGGCGGTGGCGACCATCCGCCGCTCCTCCATCTGCTCGACCTCTTCGGTGATCACCTCGGGCGGCGGAGTGTCACCGCGCGGGATGCGGCCGAAGTACGTCTTGGCCAGCGCGACCGCCTCGTCGGTGTCGAAGTCTCCGACCAGCGCCGCGGTGATGTTGTTCGGCGCGTAGTAGGTGTCGAAGAAGGCCTGTGCCTGGGCGCGGTTGATCGACTCGACGTCGGACGGCCAGCCGATGGTCGGGTGGTGGTAGGGCACCGAGGCCCAGAACATCGAGTCGAACTGCTCCTCGAACTTGGCGGTCGGGTTCGACTCGACGCGCAGACGGCGCTCCTCGCGCACAACGTCGCGTTCGGAGTAGAACTCTCGAAAGACCGCGTTGGCGAGGCGGTCCGACTCCATCCAGAACCACAGCTCGAGCTTGTTCGACGGAACGTCGATGAAGTAGATGGTGGCATCCGACGTGGTCCCGGCGTTGAGGCTGGCGCCGCCTTCCGCGGTGTAGATCTTGTCGTACTCATTGTTGACGATGTAGGCCCGCTGCGCCTCCTGCAGCTGCTTCATCTTGTCGCGCAGCTCGGCCAGCTTGGGCGTCTGGTTCTCCGGCAGGTAGATGCTGCCCTCGACCTCGCCACGGCGCTTGGCGTCGCGCAGCTTCGAGTACTCGAGCTCCATCTCGGCGCGGACCGCATCGAGCTGGGCCATGATCGCCATCTCGGCCTCGTAGTCGGAGGTGCCGATGGTTTTGGTGCCCTTGAACATCATGTGCTCGAAGAGGTGGGCGATGCCGGTGATCCCGTAGTCCTCGTTGACCGAGCCGACGTGGGCGGACCAGCCGGCCGCGACGCGGGGTGAGTCGTGGCGTTCGACGAGCAGCAGGGTCATCCCGTTGTCGAGGGTCACCTCGGTGACCGGGACGTTGGCCTCCTGGGCGATGGCGGAGCTGCCCGGGAGCACCAGGGTCACGAGCAGCAGGACGATCGACGCAAACCGGATTTTCATGGCGAGGTCCTTTCCACTGGGTTGAACGACGTGAGTGCCGGCGCTGCGCGACCCCGGACGTGGCTGGTGCATCTGACCACCAGGCGTCCGTGAGCGAGCGCTGCGTCATGATATACGAGCGTGTTCCGGGTGGGTTCGCATTCCCGATCCGGGGTCTCGAGGTCGCCGTCACGCCCGCTCCGGCGGGGTCGTGGCGTCGGGTAGAATGACGGTCTGGTCACGCCGAGCCGACGCAACGGTGCGCGCGAGGCGGGGGGAGGAACGGTGGGCGAGCTGCTGCTGGCGCTGGATGTCGGGAACACGAACACGGTCGTGGGTCTGTTCGCCGGCGCCGAGCTCCGTTCCGACTGGCGACTGACGACCCAGGCCGAGCGCACCGCAGACGAGATCGGCATGTGGGTGCGACAGCTGCTGCAGTGGGAGGGTGTCGTTCCGGACGATCTGGTCGCCGTCGCGATCTCGTCGGTCGTGCCGCCGATGGACCCGCGACTGCGGGAGGGCATCCAGCGCTACCTCGACCGGGCTCCGTTCTTCGTCGAGCCGGGGATCCGGACCGGCATGCCGCTGCGAGTCGATGCGCCGCAGGAGCTCGGCGCCGACCGCTTGTGCGACGCCGTCGCCGCCTACGCCGGGCACGGCGGGCCGTGCATCGTCATCGATTTCGGCACGGCGGTGACCTGGGAGGTGGTTTCCGCCGACGGCGAGTACCTCGGTGGTGCGATCGCTCCGGGCCCCGGTATCACCGCCGAAGCGCTCGGCGGCCGCACCGCCAAGCTGCCGCGGGTCGCCATGGCGCCGCCGCCGCGGGTGATCGGCAAGGGCACCGTCGACAGCATCCAGAGCGGGCTCTTCTACGGCTACCTCGGTCTCATCGAGGGCGTGACGCGGCGGATCGTCGATGAGCTCGGCGGCGGCACGGTGATCGCCACCGGCGGGTTCGCACCCGTGTTCGCCGAGCACGCGCCGTTCATCGACCACGTGGAGACCGAGCTCACGCTGCACGGGCTCCGGATGCTGTGGGAGAGAAACCGGGTGCCAGCTCCCCGGTCGAAGGGGTCATGACCGACACGCCCGACTCCCACGTTCGACGGGAGCGGATCCGAGCCCGGGTCGAGGACAAGCTCCGGCCCCTGACTCTGCCCAACTTTCTGACCTTCCTGAGGATGGCCATGGTGCCGTTCTTCGTGCTCGCGGTGTTCGGGCACGAGTTCAAGCTGGCGGTGTGGATCTTCGTCCTGTCCGGCTTCACGGACGTGCTCGACGGTTGGATCGCTCGCACGTTCAACCTGCAATCACGGATGGGCGCCCTGCTCGATCCGCTGGCCGACAAGATTCTGCTCACGGCGGCCTACGTTTCACTCGCGATCCCGCATGGACAGGCTGTGGTGATTCCGCTCTGGCTGGCCATCCTGACGCTGTTTCGGGACTTCATGATGATGGTGATGGCGTTCGTCTTCTACATGTTCGAGAACGTCAAGAGCTTCCCGCCGACCGTCGCCGGCAAGCTGACCACCGTCATGCACGTGGTGACCGTCAGTCTGGTCCTGTTGGCCAACGTCACGACAATCTCGGCCGCTGTGCTGCAGCTCTGTTTCTACCTGACGTTCGGGCTCGTCATCGTGTCGGGGTTCGACTACATCTACCGGACCAGCCGCGCCATCGAAGCCGAGCGACAGGCGCGTCTCGGCGGCGACGCCCCGGGTGTCGAACAGGACGACCTCGGCGACCGGCGACGCTAGCCTTCGATTCTCAATTCTAAGTTCTTAATTCTCAATTTTCATCGCAGTGCGATTCGGTTTTGTTTGTGCCCGCTTGCGATGGAATTCATAATTGAGAACTCAAAATTCAGAATTCTATGTGATGGTCTCCGGCGGCTCGAAGGTCGGCATGATGTCGTTCAGGACCCGGACGACATCGCGGGCGATGGTCTTCTCCTCATTGGTCGGGACGACGAGCGACCTGACCTTCGATGTCGCGGTGGTGATCTCACCCTCGCCGCCCCTGAGCTTCGCATTGGCCTTGCGGTCGACCTCGACACCCATGAACTCGAGCCCGTCGAGGGCCCACTCCCGCACCTCCGGGGCGTTCTCGCCGATGCCGCCGGTGAAGAAGATCGCGTCGCACCCGCCCATGGCGGCTGCGTAGGCGCCGATGTACTTCTTGACCCGGTAGCAGAACATCCGGAACGCGACGTCGGCCCGCTTGTGGCCGTCGGCGCGGGCGGCGATCAGCTCGCGCATGTCGGATGACACCCCGGACACGCCGTACAGGCCGGAGTGCTTGTTCATCATCGTGTTGACCTGGTGCAGGGTCATCTCCTCCATCGCCATGAGCCACGGCACGACGGCCGGATCCATGTCACCGGTGCGGGTTCCCATGATCAGTCCCTCGAGCGGGGTGAAGCCCATCGAGGTGTCGACCGATCGGCCGTGGTCGACCGCGGCGGCGGAGCAGCCGTTGCCCAGGTGCACCGTGATGAGCTTTCGCTCGCTCTTGTCCCAGTCGAGAATCTGGCAGCCCCGGAACGCGACGTAGCGGTGTGACGTGCCGTGGAAGCCGTACTTTCGGAGGGCGTGCTTCTTGTACAGCTGGAACGGGATGCCGTACAGGAACGCGTGCGGCGGCATGGTCTGGTGGAATGCCGTGTCGAAGACCGCGATGTGCGGGACGTCGGGCAGGGTGGCGTAGGCGGCTTGGTAGCCGCGCAGGTTGGGGGGGTTGTGCAGCGGTGCGAGCACCGAGCAGTCCTCGATCTGCTGCACGACCTCGGGAGTCATCACCACCGACGACGCGAACGCCTCACCGCCGTGCACGACGCGATGACCGACGGCGCCGATTTCCTGCACGTCGGTCAGAATGCCGACCTCGGAATCGGTCAGGATCCGCAACGCCCACTCGATCGCGGCGCGGTGCTCGAGGATCTCTCGGTAGTCCGAGTACGGCTTGCGCCCGGGGACGTTGAGCACGAGCCGGGAGTCGGACAGGCCGATCTTCTCGATCATGCCGGTGGCGAGGGTGACGTCCTGGTGTGCGTTCATCCGATCGAGATCGGTCTCGATGACCTGGAACTTGACCGACGAGGAACCGCTGTTGAGAACGAGGATCTTCATGGTTGGATCTCCTGTGCCGCCGCGACGGCGAGATCGCGGCCGCCGCCAGCTAGGCGAGACGAGGCTTGTCGTCGGGCAGCCGATCGGTCCGGCGGCGTTCCTCGTCGTACGTGAAGAAACCGCGTCCGGTCTTGGCGCCGAGCAGGCCGGCGCGGACCAGGCGCTTGAGCATCGGGCACGGCCGGAAGCGCGGCTCGCCCGATTCGGAGTGCAGATGCTTCATCCAGTTCAGGACGCGGTCGAGACCCGTCCGATCGGCCCACTCGAGGGGTCCCATCGTGAAGTTGAAGCCGAGCTTGATGGCGAGGTCGACCTCGGCGGCGTCGGCGACTCCCTCCATCACCGTGTGCATGGCCTCGTTGACCAACGGCAGCACGACACGGGTGGTGACGAAGCCGGGCATCTCGAAGACCTTGATCGGGACCTTGCCGAGCAGCCGTGCGAAGGTCACCGCGCGGTCGTAGACCAGGTCGCTGGTCAGCTGACCGCGAACCACCTCGACCACCCGGGTCGTGGTGACCGGGTAGAGAAAGTGCATGCCGACGATCCGGTCTGGGCGCGAGTTCTGCGCCGCCAGCTCGGTGATCGACAGGGTCGAGGTGTTGATGACGACGGGGTGGTCCTCGGCCATTCGGCGGTCGAGCTCGCGCAGGATCCGCCGCTTGAGGCCGAAGTCCTCCTGGACGGTCTCGATCGCCAGGTCGCAGTCGGCGGCGCAGTCGAACTGGGTCACCCACCGGATCCGCGACATGATTGCCTTCTTCTCCGAGTTGGTCAGGCTGAAGCGCTCGATGCCGTGGTCGAGGGCCGCCTCGAGCTCGGTCCGGGACGCGTCGACCGCCTCGTTGGACACTTCCTTCAGGCAGACGTTGAGGCCCTCCTGGGCCACCTTGGTGGCGATCGAGCGCCCCATCATGCCGCCGCCGATAATCGCGATGTTGTGCAGCTCCCAGCTCATGGCCGCGCAGTGTACCAGACTTGTCAAGGTGCGGCATTGGGTCGTTTCGCGGACGCTGCCGTCGGGATCGGGATCGGGATCGGGAACGGGAGCGGGATCGATTCCATCACGCCACCCAGCATCCAGCATCCAGCATCGAACATCTGACGCCGTTGACGCTCGCCAAGGCGGCGATGCTGTATCATTTGCGCCGTGATGAGAGCCATTCTGATTCTCCCGATGGTGTTGATCCTGACCCTGGCCGCCGGCTCGGTGGCGAGTGAGCTCCCCGAGCCTGGCCCGCCGTTCCCCGAAGAGGTCGTGTTCCACGCTCTCGACAGCGACGCCACGTTCACCATGTCGGAGTTCAGGGGCCGACCGGTGCTGCTGACGTTCTGGGCCAGCTGGTGCGCTCCGTGCCGTGTCGAGCTGCCCGAGCTGGCCCGGCTGTACTCCGAGCTCGCGGGTCGGGGCTTCGTTCTGATCACCGTCAACGTCGATCAGAATCCGGCGATGGGCCAGCGATTCCTCGCCAACCTCGGCATCAGTGTTCCCGTCTACCGACTCCACCCGCTGGACACGCAACGACTCGGCATCGACGCGCTGCCGGCCAACGTGCTGCTCGACACCGACGGCCGGTTCGTCCAGGCGTTCAAGGGGTACGCACCCGAAACGGTCGACCAGATCCGGCGCCTCGTGCTGCGATTGATGGCCCAGGACAACGGCGCATGAGCGTCCGGCGCACCCGGCGCCTTCGGGTGTCGCTGGTCACGCTCGCCGCCGCGTCGTGCATCGGCTGGAGCGGGACGACCACACGCTGGGCGGCGTGGAAGGCGGTCGAGTTCTTTCCGCCCGACCTCAAGCGCCACGTGCGATTGCACGACGACCGGTTCGACGCCGGGATCCAACGCGGGTTGGCGTCGCCGCCGGCCTGGCGGGCGGCGTCGCCGGGTCGACTCGAAGCCGCGCTCGAGGCCCAGGTGCTGCACTGTGCGTCGGCCCTGCGCACCCCGGTGCCGCTCGCCGATCTGGTCGAGGAGCTCGGCGTGCTGGCGGTGCGCGTGTTCGACGCCAACGACCCGCTGGCGGTCGGCCACCACGATGCTCTGGAGCCGAACTACGCCGGTTCGTACCAACGCTACGTCGACTCGGTGCGCGACCGCCTGCGACTGGTCTACTACGGTCAGGACCCGGCGCTGATCCGCGGCCATCGCGTCGACGGGGCGATCCGCGCGATCTTCGATCGCTCGCGGAACCTGTACCCGTTCCTCGGCGAGGAGTTCTACCGCACGGGGGAGCTGCGCGGCTGGCGTGACCTCGACGATCGCTCGGTCGCGTTCGGTGTCGCCGGGGTCTCGCTGTCCCGGGGCCTGACCGATCTCGCCAACTTCGCCGCCTACGTCTGGGACGTTGGAGGAGGGCTGGTGCCGCCCCCGAGGCCGACACCGACGGGGCATGTCGGACCGACGGTGACCCTGACGCTCGAGGGCGGCTTTCCGGATCGACAGCGGCCCGGTCGCGGCGAGTCGGTGATGCCGCGGAAGAAGATCGTGCTGCCGCCGCCGTGACCGACGCCATCCGCCGCCGCCTGGGCGAGCGCGTTGTCGTCGGCGACGGCTCCATGGGCTCGGAGCTGGTCGGCCGACTGCCGGGCGGTGCCGCCCTCGAGTCCGCACCGATCGACCATCCGGACGCGATCCTCGACATCCACGTCGCCTATCTCGAGGCCGGCGCCGAGCTGATCGAGACCGCGACCTTCGGCGCGACGCGGCCGCGCCTCGCGCGACTCGGCGCCGACGATCGGGTCGAGGAGGTCAACTCCCGGGCGGTCAAGCTCGCCCGCGAGGCGAAGGAGATCGCCGGCGTCGACTGTCTGATCGCCGGTGCGATGGGACCGCTGGCCGGCGTCATCGATCTCGACGAGCCCGACGGTCCGGCTCGCATCGCGACCGCTCACGCCGAGCAGGCCGCGGCGCTCGCGGCACGCGGCGCCGATCTGCTGATGCTCGAGACGTTTTTCCGCTTTGACGAGCTCGAACTCGCGGTGCGGGCCGTGCGCGAGGTCTGCGACCTCCCCCTGGTCGGGCTGTTGACCTTCGCCACCGAGCGACCGCCCCATCGGTACCACGAGCAGGCACGGAGGATCGACGAGCTCGCGGAGCTCGACCTGGTGGCCGTCGGTGTCAACTGTGCGCCCGGACCGATGGGCGCGCTCGAGATTCTCCGACAGACCGGCCAGACAACGACGCCGCTCGCCGGAATCCCGAACGCCGGTGTGCTGTCGCGGCGTGACGGCCGGATGTACATGCCGCCGGCGACTCCGGCCTACCTGGCCCGGTTCGCCCGGCTCGCCGTCGAGCTGGGGGCGTCGCTGGTTGGTGGCTGCTGTGGCACCGGGCCGGAGCACATTCGGTCGATGGCCGAGGCGGTGCGTGGGGTGCATCCCGAGCGTCGCGTCGCGTCCGCCGTCTCGCTGTCGGTCCCTGAACCGACCGAGGTCGCGCGGCGCCGGCCGGAGTCTTCGCTCGCCGCCAAGCTGGGCGCCGGCACGTTCGTCCGCATGGTTCAGCTCGACCCGCCCAAGGGCACCAACGCCGAGGCGGTGCTCGACGCCGCTGCCACGCTGGCGGCGCACTCGGCGGTCGACGCCGTCGACATCAACTCCAACCCGTTGGCCCGGCTGCGAATGGACTCGCTGACGCTGGCGGCGGAGATCCAACGGCGCACCGGTCTCGAAGCGGTGCCCCACATCACGCCGCGGGATGCCAGCCTGATGGGCCTGCAGTCGCAGCTTCTGGGCGCCTGGCTCGGTGGCGTCCGGAACCTGTTCGCGATCACCGGCGACCCGTCCCAGCTCGGCGACTACCCTGGCGTACACGACGTCTACCACGTCGACATCTTCGAGCTGGTCCGCGCGGTGTCGCGGATGGCCGAGGGCTACGACTGCGCGGGCAACCGAATCGGCGACGCGCCGAGCTTTCTGACCGGCGTCGCGGTCAACCCGTCGGTCGACGACATCGGGCACGAAGCCGATCGTCTCAAGCGCAAGATCGACAACGGCGCCCACTTTGCCATGACCCAGGTGTTCTTCGAGTGGGCGCCGTGGGAGCGGTTTCTCGAGCTGTTCGGTGGCCAGCTTCCGATCCCGGCGCTGGTCGCGGTCTGGCCGGTGCGGTCGCACAAGATGGCGCTGCGGCTGCACCACGAGGTGCCGGGGATCACGGTGCCGCAGGACATGCTGGACGAGATGGAGGCCGCTGGGTCGGACGCCGGGCGGGTCGGCCGCGGGCGGGCGCTGACGCTGTTCCGACAGG
>JASFPU010000047.1:0-10456 GCA_050115855.1 Holophagae bacterium | reverse complement strand
AGCTACGCAGGTCAGCTGGCGCCGGCCCTCGCCTACTATCGGGGCGACGAGATGGACGATCCCGAGGGCGCTCTCGTGGTGCTCGACGAGGTCCTCGAGCACACCACCGACCCCGAGGCGCGGTTCACCATCGGCACCGCCATGTTCCCCCTGTCGGCGGAGATCGGTGAGCCGATGGACCTCGGGACGATCGCCGAGGAGCTCGCGGCGGTCCGTCCCCTGAGCTTCGTCGAGATGATCGACATCGCCGATATGGCCGTGCTGCACGGCCAGTGGCAGGTCGGCGCCGACTACGCCGAGGCCTCCCTCGCCAAGGCGACCCCCGAGGCGTTTCTGAGCGACTACCCGGATGAAGACTACAGCTCCGAGGAGGCCGCTGCCAAGGCCGAACGACGCCGGTCGATGGCGCTCGCGGATCTGGGCTGGGCACTGTGGAACCTCGGCCGCAAGGACGAGGCGGAAGCGACCTTCGACGAGGCGATGCGGCTGCGCACCGCTGATTACGTCGGCGCCTCGGACACCCACCTCGATCTCTTCGCCGGCAAGATGGCCCTGGCCGCCGGCGACCCGGAGCGGGCGATGGAGCTGCTCGCGCCAAGCGCCGTCATGGGCGGCGACGAGGACGCGATGGCGGTCTACCGCGAGGCCTACGTCGCCGGGCACGGCAACGACGAGGGTCTCGAGGCGCAGATTCGGAGCGCTCGCCAACAGCTCGCCAGGACCGTCGACAACTTCACGCTCGCCGACTACGACGGCAACCAGCACGACTTCTCCGCCCTGTCCGACGGCAAGGTGACGCTGCTCGCGTTCTGGTTCCCCACGTGAAGCGGCTGCCGCGTGGAGTTGCCACGCCTGCAACCGCTCTACGAGACCTACGCCGACCGCGGTTTCACCGTCGTCGCCGTCGACGGCAAGCGTCAGACCGAGCTCGCGACGAAGTTCATCGCCAAGCACGGCCTGACCTACCCCACGCTCGAGAACGGTGACGGCGACGACGAGGTCGTCACGAGCGTGTTCAAGGTCCAGGGCTACCCGACGTCGTTCCTGATCGACCGCGACGGACGGGTGATGTACGCCCACCTCGGCTTCGAGCCCGGAGACGAGGTCACGCTCGCAAAGGAAATCGAATCCCTGTTGTAGCTGTCGGATTCGACGAGCTGACTGCCACTCTCTATTCTCGACCCTGATTTTCGATCTCGCCCAACTGAGGTGGGAACCCGGATGCGTCCAGTCGATCGAAAATCAGGGTCGAGAATAGAGGATCACTTTCGCTGTCTGATAGCGTGGTGACGTGATTGAGATCAACGACGAGGTGGCGATCGACGACAGCGAGCTCGAGTACGAGTTCGCGCGCAGCTCCGGGCCGGGTGGCCAGAATGTCAACAAGGTCGAGACCAAGGTGACGTTGAAGTTCGACGTCCACGCTTCACCTTCGCTGAACGACCAGCAGAAAGCGAGAATCGCGCACGCCCTCGCGACGCGGATCACCAAGGACGGAACGCTCCGCATCACATCGCAGCGGCACCGCAGCCGCGAGGCGAACCGCCACGCCGCGATCGCCCGCTTCATCGAGCTCGTCGAGGACGCCCTGTCGGAGCGCACCGAACGCAGACCGACGAAGGTGCCTCGCGCGGCCAAGAAACGCCGTCTCGAAAACAAGCGCCGCCGATCGCGGAAGAAGGCGCTTCGGCGGCCGCCGGATCCGCACGACTAAAACGAGCTCTCAGCCGCCAGCCGTCGATGGCAGTGTCACAGTGGCAGCGGCAGTGGCAGCGGCAGTGGCAGTGGCAGTGGCAGTGGCAGTGGCAGTGGCAGTGGCAGTGGCAGTGGACAGGTACGGTTCCGCGGTGCCCGCGTCAAGCCCTCACGCCCCGATGCCCTCACTCCACCCCGAGCGAGGCCAGGCTTGACGACCCGCCGCGGAACCCGACCGACACCCGCTCGTGATCGAGGAAGACCGGCAGCCTCGGATCCGAGCACAGCGTCCTGAGCCGCTCGATCTGATCGGGTTCGCGCGTCAGGTTGATCTGGCGGTGGCGGACGTGGCGGCGGTCGAGGTCGGCGAGCGCCGCTCGGCAGTGCGGGCAGCCGTCGGCAGTGAACACGATGAGCGTGTCGACCCGGGTCACGGTTCCGGATCCTTCAGCGGATCTCCGGCCGCGAGGTCGAACAGCCCCTCGTCGAGCACCGCCACTCCCGGATCCATGTCGCGCAGCACCCGGACATCGTCGCGCCACCGGGGGTGAACCTTGACGTGGAGCTGGAGGTAGATCCTGATGCCGAGCAGGCGCTCGAGCTCCTGCCGCGCGTCCGACCCCACCTCCTTGATCATGCGGCCACCGCGACCAATGACGATGCCTTTCTGGCTCGGACGTTCGACGTAGATCACCGCGTCGATCCGCAGCAGGTCGTCGCTCTCGTCGAGAAAATCGACCACCACGCCGGTCGTGTAGGGCAGCTCGTTCCGGGTGCGGTGGAGCAGCTTCTCGCGCACCACCTCGGCGATGAAGAAGCGCTCGGTCTGGGTTGTCGTGATGTCGTCGGGGTAGAGCGGTGGGCCCTCCGGCACGGCAGCGAACACCTCGTCGAGCAGGGCGTCGAGGCCATCGGCCTGCAGCGCCGAGATCGGCACCACGCCGGCACCCGGACGGCGACCGGTGTAGCGTTCGATCAGCGGCAGCAGCGCCGCTCTGGGTCGCACCAGGTCGACCTTTGTCAGCACCCCGAGCACGGTCGACGGGACCGGGTCGAGGAGATCGAAGAGGAAGCTCTCGCCCCCGCCCCACGGCACCGACGCGTCGACCAGGTGCAGCACGAGGTCGACCTCTTCCAACGCCGATCTGACCTCCAGCATCATCCGCGAGTTCATCTTGTGTTTCGGCCGGTGCACGCCGGGCAGATCGAAGAACACGGCCTGGCCGCGCGCTTCGGTCAGAATGCCGACGATGCGGTTGCGGGTCGTCTGGGGCTTGTCGGACACGATGGCGACCTTGTCGCCGAGCACCGCGTTGAGCAGCGTGCTCTTGCCGGCGTTGGGCCTGCCGACCAGAGCCACCGTCCCGGAGCGGGATCCCCTCGATCCCGATCCAGTCCCCGATCCCGTCCCCGATGCCACGATCGTTCAGCCCTCCGAGGCCGGTCCCGCCTCGTCCATCCGCGTCACCGTGACGCTGACGATGCGCCGCTCGTCCATCTCGTCGACGACATAGGTCAGGCCGTTGACCGGGTCGTCGACCACGGTGCCGGCCTCCGGTACGGTGCCGTGGCGCGAGAAGACCAGTCCGCCCACGGTGTCGATGTCCTCCTCGACGATCTCCCGACCGACCAGCCCGCCGAGGGTTTCGAGCGGCGCTCTGCCCTGCAGCCGGAAGACCCCCGGCTCGATCTCCTGCCACTCGGGCGGCTGCTGCGCGTCGTGCTCGTCCTCGATCTCGCCGACGATCTCCTCCAGAATGTCCTCGAGGGTCACCAGTCCCGAGGTGCCGCCGTACTCGTCGACGACGATCGCCATCTGCTGGTGGTTCTGTTGAAAGTCGCGCAGCAGCTCGCCGAGCCGCTTGGTCTCGGGCACGACCAGACACGGGTTGATCAGCTCGTCGACGGACGGACGCTCGCCCCTGATGACGTGCTGGACGCAGTTCTTGACGTGGACCAACCCGATCACCCGGTCAACCGTCTCGTGGTAGACCGGAATCCGGCTCTTGAGTGTGCTGCTGAACGTCTCGAGCAGCTCGTCCGGGGTCACGGTATCCGGCACCGTCACCATCTCGGTCCGGGGCGTCATCACCTCGCGCACGACGGTGTCGAAGAAGTCGACCAGCGATTCGACGAACTCACCCTCTTCCCCCTCGAAGATCCCCGCCGCCTGCCCGGCCTCGAGGTAGGCCTGGATCTCGCGCTCGGACGCCTCGTCCTCCTCCTCCTCGGCCGACGCTGTCGGCTGGTCGGGCTCACCGTTGGTGCCGAGCATCCGGATGAGCGGTCCGGCAACCGGCGACGCCAGGCGCAGCAGCCGTGCCACCGCGTCCTCGCTCAGGGATCCGACGGCCAACCGGGTGACCCCGATCAGGATCGCGGTCGTCACCACCGCCGCCACCACCCGGTGCCACTCCGCCGGCCACCGCGCGTGGCCGATGACCAGCCACAGCAGGCCCAGGCTGACGATCTCGAGCCAACGCAACGCGTCGGTCACCTTGGACAGGTGGACCGCGGGCTCGGCCAACCCCGGCAGGACGTGCTGATGGTCCTCGAGGATGCCCTGGAAGCGGACATTGCCGAGTCGCGCGAGGCTGGACAGCAGCAGCTCGACGACGACCAGGAACAGCGCGATCAGAGTTCCGGCGAGCGCCAGGGTGATCGGATGGGAGAGCCAGAGCTCGACCGTCCCCGTCACGACAGCAGCTCCTTCCGAAGATCGAGCTCGAGCCGGTTCATCTCGCCGTCGTCCGCCGCGTGGTCGTAACCGAGCAGGTGCAACGTACCGTGCAGGAGCAGCTCCTCGAGCTCACGGAGCTCATCGTGACCTTCCTCGGCCGCCTGACGGCGCACCGCATCGAGGGAGATCACGATCTCTCCGAGCAGCCGGCGGCCGGTCGGCAGCTCGTCGCCGTCGGGGAACGACAGGACGTCGGTCGGCGCGTCGTGCCCCAGGTAGCGGCGGTTGAGGTCACGGATCCGGTCGTCACCCGTGATCAGGATGTGGACCTCGGCCGGTCCGAGATCGAATCGGTCGAGGCAACCGTTCACCGTCCGACGCATCGCGTCAGCTGCCGGACCTGACGGTCGCCGCTCCAAGTTGAACAGCACTCTGTTCACGCGACGGCTTCCTCCGATTGAAGTCGAATCCCGGATAGTCGATCCGGTGATGGTACATGTTGGTCAGGACCCACAGGAACGCCGACGCGACCTTCTCGAGCTCGGAGAACGTCAGCTCCGAGCCGTCGAGCTGGCCGTCCTCGAGGGCATCGTCGAAGATCTTCTTGATCATTCCCTGGAGCCGGTTCGGGGTCGGTTGTTCGATCGTCCGCGCCGCGGCTTCGACGGCATCCGCGAGCAGCAGGATGCCGAGCTCCTTGGTGTGAGGCTTGGGTCCCGGGTACCGGTAGTCGCTCTCGCGGACCTCGGATTTCCGGTTCGCCGCCTGCTCCTGCGCCTTGTGGTAGAAGAAGCGAATGAGCTTGGTACCGTGATGAGTCGCGATGCCCTGCCGGATCGGCAGCGGCAGCTTCGCCTCACGCGCCATCTCGATTCCCTCTTTGACGTGGCTCTGGATCACCAGCGACGACATCGACGGCGACAGCTCGTCGTGCGGGTTGAGGCCACGCTGGTTCTCGACGAAGTACTCCGGCTTCACCAGTTTGCCGATGTCGTGGTAGTACGCGCACACCCGCAGCAGGAGTGCGTGGGCGCCGACCGCGTCGGCGCCGGCCTCGACCAGATTGCTGACCGCGAGCGAGTGCTGATAGGTGCCCGGCGCCTCGAGCGACAACCGCTTGAGCAGAGGCAGGTTCTGATTCGACAGCTCGAGCAGCCTGAGATCCGTGGTGACGCCGAGCAGGCTTTCGAGCAACGGCAGAAAGGAGGTCACGATCGCCATCGCCAGCAACCCACCCAGAAACGCCCAACCGCCGGCGAACAGGATCGACTCGGCACGGTCGGGGATCCCCCTGTAGAGCTCGAGGATCAGAAAGACGAGCAGGTTGATCCCACCGACCACGAGACCGACGCGGCTCATCGCCGAGCGCTCGGTGAACCGGCGCGATGCGAGGACTCCGGCGACGCCCGAGGCGAGCGCGAAGATCGCCATGCCGAGCTGACCGTCGAGCAGCAGCCCGGCCAGGATGGCGCCCGCAACGGCGAACACGAGTGCCGGAAGCAGCCCCATGAGCAGGAAAACCATCGATGGTCCGGCAGCGAACGGCAGCCCCCAGAGGTAGGAGTCGAGGTTGGTCAGCGTCTGCCCCTGAACGCTGCGGGACACCGCCTCGGCGAGGAACACACCGAGCCGCTCGAGCCCGAAGAACAGCATCATGACGATGTAGATCATCGACAGCCGCTGGCGGGCCTCCCCCACCCCACCGCCGAACAGCCGCTGGGTCGGCCACCAGCCCGCCACCAGGAGAGCCACCAGCAGACCGACCCCGAGCACCTTCGAGTACTCGGTCACCTCCTGACGCTGTCGGTTGATCACCCGCAGGGTCTGGGCGACCTCCGGCGAGACCCGATCTCCCCGGCGGATGAGGACCTGGCCGCGCCGCAGCAGCCGCGACCTGGGGGTCACCTGGTCGACGGCATCGTCGATCCGGGCCGCGGTCTCCGCACGATTCAAGACGATGTTGGGCAGCATGTTGGCCGCCAGGAAATCGAGAATCGGCTTGACCCACCGGCGCGCCACCGCCTCCTGCGCCAGGAGTCGGGTCTGGAGCGTCCCCTCGAGATCGGCCCGCCCGTCGATCGCGTCGGAAAGGTCGTCCAGCGCCTCCCGACGCTCGGTGCCGTCACCGAGGTTTCGGATCACGAGGCCTCGCTCGGCGCGGCGGTCGAACTCGCGTCGATCGTCGACCAGCCCGTCGCGGTAGATGTCGCCGACGACACCGGTGATCGCGCGCTCGAGCTGGGTCGAGCACTCGGCCTCGGCCATCACGTTGACCATCGCCGGGTCGACCGTCAGGATCGTCGCTTCGGACAGCGCCCCGGTCGTCGCGGTGTCGTCCTCGAGCCACATTCGGCAGACGGCGAAAAGCTCGGCGATCTCGGTCTCGAGCTCGCTGCGGATCCGTGGTTCGAAGTCGAAGACCGGCAGCACCGCGGCCCTCGCTTCGGCACGCGCCGCTTCGGTCGCCGGCTCGTCGGACAGACTGAGATCGCGCGGCACGACGACGTCGAACGAGGCGACCGCACCGACCGGCCAGGTCGGCATCTCGGTGTGGAGTCGAGGCAGCAGCAGCAGGCTGCAGACGACCACCGTCACGGCCGCCCAGGCGACCGGCATCTCGAGCACGCGCTCCCACAGACCGCCCCGCTCCTCGAGACCGCGGGTGATCCGCGATCGGGAACGCGATCCGTTGCGGGCCGGTCGGTCCATCAGCGCTCGCCCCCCTGCTCTCTGGCCTGTTCGGCCTCCCACTGACTGTACCGGTCGACGACCTTCTCCACGAGCCGATGACGCACGACGTCGCGGTGGCTGAAGTTGACGAAGGCGATGCCGTCGACACCGGCGAGGATCTCGACCGCCTCGACCAGTCCTGAGCGCGCCTTGCCCGGAAGATCGATCTGGGTCACGTCGCCGGTAATCACCGCTTTCGAGTGGAAGCCCATCCGGGTCAGGAACATCTTCATCTGCTCGCGGGTCGTGTTCTGCGCCTCGTCGAGAATGATGAACGCGTCATTCAGTGTCCGACCGCGCATGAAGGCGAGCGGCGCGATCTCGATCACCTGTCGTTCGATCAGTCGCGCCGTCTTGTCGTAGCCGAGGATGTCGTAGAGCGCGTCGTACACCGGCCGCAGGTAGGGGTTGACCTTCTCGATCAGATCACCGGGCAGGAACCCGAGCCGTTCGCCTGCCTCGACCGCCGGCCGGCACAGCACGAGCCTCTTGACCTGCTTGTCCATCAGCGCCGCGGCCGCCATCGCGACCGCCAGGTAGGTCTTTCCGGTTCCCGCTGGACCGATCGCGAACACGTAGTCATGCGACGCGACCGACCGGATGAACAACCGCTGATTGAGGTTGCGCGGCGCGACGAACCTGCGGATCGACGGCGCGACGGAGGCGTCCAGGAAGAACTCGACCAGGTCGGTGTCGGGGTCCTCCTCGAGCACCCGGACACCGGTCCGGAACTCCTCGCGCTCCACCGCGGCGCCGGCGGCCAGCAGGCGGTTCATCGCGGCGAGCAGCGTCGCAGCAACCCGCTGCGACTGCTCGTCACCGCCACTGATTCCGATCTCCGCACCGCGGGCGCTCAGCTCGAGACCCAGGCGATCCTCCAGGTACCGGAGGTTCTCGTCTCGCGTGCCGAACAGCTTCTCGGCGTGGGGCTCGTCGATGGTGACTCTCAGCACGTCGGGAGCTCCTCGCGGCGGTCCGGCGCACGGGTGTGGCGACGCCCTGGACTGGGGGGGTGGTCGGTGTTATCCACGGGACGCGACACCACACGGACGCGACTGCGGGTCACCGCTCGGGCGCAGCCTGGTTCTGTCCTCGGGACTCACGCCGGCATTGTAGCAAGCGGAACCGACGGGCGAGCCGTGCGACAGAAAATCCGACACCTCCACCACCACAAGGGGCTCATCCTACCAAACGCGCTTCCGAACCGCCGTCAACTCCCGGAACGCCACTTCGGATCGGCGATCCCGAGTTCGGCGTTGATCCGCCGGGCGGCGACGAACAACGCATCCGACAGACGATTGAGGTACGGCACGATCCCCGGCTCGACCGGAGCCACCGAGAGAACTCGGCGCTCGGCCCGCCGGCACACGGTTCGCGCAACGTGAGCGATCGCCGCCGGGCGGCTCCCCCCGGGCAGAATGAAGGCGTCCAGCGGGTCGAGCTCGGCGTCCATGGCATCGATCCACCGCTCCAGCGGCCCGGTCCGCCACGCCTCGTCCTCCGTCTCGAGCTTCGCCTCCGGATCGGCGAGCGAGGCGCCGATGGCGAACAGCACGGACTGGATTTCGACCAGCCGATCCCCGAAGCCATCGGGGAGCGGCTCGGTGGACAGCAGTCCGATCAGTGAGTTGAGCTCGTCAACGGTGCCGTACGCCTCGATCCGGGGGTGTTCCTTGCCGACCCGACCGCCCGAGTAGAGCGAGGTCACGCCGCCGTCCCCCGTCTTGGTATAGACCTTCATCCGGGCATCATAGCAGTCGTCGGCGGGTCGCCGCCGCGGACCGACGAAGAAGCCCGGCCCCGGACTGGAGGGTCTGTCGGGGCCGGGCGCAGGGAAAAGGTGTCCCGCCGTGCTGCGAACCGGCGAGGGCCTGTGCACAGGCGTCGAAACCGGCGCCTGCCATCCCTTCGTTTGGCCCACTCTCAAGCAAGCGGTGTGCCAGGAGAGGTAGATCGGCCCTCGACGACGGCCGGACAGCAAGCCCATACCGCACAACGCCTTGGCTGCGGCCAGCCGGATCCGCGACTCACCGAGGTGCTCAGCTGATGGGCAATCTGTCACGCAGCTTGGCAGCTCAGAGGGCTCATTGCGTGTCTGTGCGGCGCCGGGTGACGGCACCTCCGCGGCCCGAGGTAGCAGCCGGCCGGTTTCTCGACCCGCGTCCACGGCTCGCTCGGGGACACCGCACCGGCGGCGGATCGCCGGCACGCCGGTCGGCTGGCCGCCTCGCGAGTCACACTGCGCCCCAGACAACTTCAAGCGTCAAAGGACTTTCCACCACCGGCCGGCGGCGTCTCGAAGACCCCGAAACGGGTCCTCTGTGGTAGAGTTGACTGGGGTCCGAAATCCCGTCGGAGAGGTGTCGCAACGCTGCCGGGGAGGGCGCGTGGAGCTCAAAGAGCTGCTCATGTTCATGACCAAAAAAGGCGCATCGGACCTTCACATCAAACCGATGCGCCCGCCTCTGCTCCGCATTCAGGGGCGTCTGATCCCAGTCAAGTCGCCTCCGCTCAAGCCGGAAGAGGTCGAGCAGATGCTCTGTTCGATCCTGACTCCCAAACAAAAGGAGATTTTCGACCACAACCTGTCGGTCGACATCGGATACGGCGTGCCGGGCGTCGCGCGCTTCCGCTGCAACCTGTTCTGGCAGCGTGGCACCATCGCCGGCGTCTTTCGTCGGGTCCCGTTCGACATCCAGAACGTTTCCGAGCTCAACCTGCCCGACGTGATCGACACGTTCACTGATTTCCCGGGAGGGATGGTCCTGGTGACCGGTCCGACCGGGTCGGGCAAGTCGACGACACTCGCGGCGCTGATCCAGAAGATCGCCATGGAACGCTCCTGCCACATCGTCACCATCGAGGACCCGATCGAGTTTCTGTTCTCCGACGACAGGGCGACCATCTCTCAGCGCGAGGTCGGGACCGACACACCGACGTTCAAGGAGGCGTTGAGAAACTGCGTGCGTCAGGACCCCGATGTGATCATGGTCGGTGAGATGCGCGATCTCGAGACCATGTCGACGGCGATCACTGCGGCAGAGACCGGGCACCTCGTGTTCTCGACCCTGCACACCAACAACGCCGCTCAGACCATCGATCGGATCATCGACTCGTACCCGGTCGATCAACAGCACCAGGTCCGCAGTCAGCTCGCCCTCGTTCTGCGGGCGATCTGTTCGATGCAGCTCATCAACCGGGCGGATGGCGCCGGCCGGATGCCGGTGTGCGAGATCATGATCAACGCGCCGAAGATCTCCAAGCACATCGAGTCGGGGGAGATCAAGGAGATCTCCGAGGAGATGGAGAACTCGGTCAGCTACTACCGCATGCAGACTATGAACCAGTCGC
>JASFPU010000046.1:0-10527 GCA_050115855.1 Holophagae bacterium | reverse complement strand
CCTCATAGGACCGTTCGAGGATGCCGAGCACGTCGTTCGCCATGTCGTTGCGCACGGCCTCCTTCTTGATCTCCTTGACAAAGCTCGGCCACGGTCCCTTCTCGAGCTCGTCAAGCAGCGGCGTTTCGTGTTTCTTCATTGTCATGGCCACTCCTTTCCAATGATTACAGGCTGAACTCTTGGTGACGCGAACCCACCGCGAGGGACTGCGATGGACTCCTGCATCGGCATCCGTTCAAAATTGACTCCTCCTTCACATCAGCGACGAGATGTTCGACCAGAACCTGGCGAACACCACCGTCGAAAGGAAATATCCGAGAGGGACGTTGACCAGCACACCGATGGTGAACGCCCAGAACGGCTTCAATCCGAAGGTCATGAGATCGGCGAACCGGGTCGACAGCCCGATGCACAGAAAGCACAGCACGAAGGCCCACGAGCGCAGGGTCTTGATCGGCTCGATGACCCCGACCTTGAGGGCCGAGGTGAACCAGTCCGACGCCAGCCGGAGCTGCTTGAACGCGCCCAGCTTGTCGCGCCGGTTCGGGTCGTCGGCCGGGACCGCCGACTTTAAGAGTTCGTACTCCGCGAGCGACATCGGCCTGCCGGAGTTGGCGTAGCTGAGTCCGTCGGCGGTGATCCGCACGCGGTCGCCGAGCTCGTTCGGGACGGAGTAGTCCGAGAAATCGGCGCTGTAGACGATCTTCTCGGCCGAGCTCGTGTAGGTGCCGGCGAGCGGCGCGCGGCCGACCCAGTCGGCGGGCACGTTCGAGCTGACGAACGTCATGATGATCGACGCGGCGAAAAAGCCGAGCACGAACTTGGGGAAGCGATCCCAAACGATGCCGGCGCCGACCGCTTTGTCGGCGGCGTCCTTGCCCTCCCAGAAAACCGCCGACACCACCGCCAGAATCAGACACCAGATCCCGATCCAGATGTCCCGCCCGATCACCTTCATCAGCGTGAAGGTATTGATCGGGTCGTCGGGGTTCATCACGCTGCCGTCGGCGGCACGCAGCGCGCCCGACTCGATGACGTCGGAGAGCTCGGCAACGACCGCGAAGCCGGCAGCGTCGGCGAACTCAGAGGTGCCGACCCAGGCGCCCGCTTCACCGGGAGTGATTGGGACCGGGACCATCCATTTCACGACCACGCTGAGCAGCAGGATCATGACGATCGCCCACAGCGACACGATGGCGATCGAGATCGCGATGTGGTCCTTCTTGGCTTTGACGGCGCCCCCGACCGCAATCGACGCCGACACACCGCACACCGCGCCGCCGGCGCCGAGCACCGCACCGAACTGCTTGTCGAGGCCGAACAGCTTGGTCGCCGCGAAGAAGATCGTCAGCCAAGTACCGACCGAGACCAGCGTCGCCTGAATGAACGCGATCGGGCCAGCCGAGACGATCAGCGTCAAAGGCAGGGTCGCTCCGAGCAGCACGATGCCGGTCTTGATGTAGTACTCGGTGCGCAGGCTGGTCTCGAACCAGTCCGGCAGTCGGAACAGGTTGCCGATCACCAGCCCGACGAGCAGTGCGAGCAACGGCGCCCCCAGGTGCAGGGTCGACTTGACGAAGGAGTTGGAGGACGCGAGGAAGATCACCAGCGATCCGACGAACAGAATCGTGAAACCGGGAACGAACTCCTTGACCGAGCGACCCATCGCCGACATCGACACCGTGAACACGCCACCGAAAACAAGGAAGATCACCAGATAGCCGGTCCCGTGGGTGGCGAGATCACGCCAGGCGCCGGTGAGGTCGGACCAGCTCGACGGCTTGACCGCCCAGCCGTCGATCGTCCCGCCGAGGGCGTGCGCGGCGATGGCGGCCAGTACGATCCCGAGACCGAGCCAGACGGCCCAGTAGTCCTCGGTGGTCCAGAGCTTGGAGGTTCGCCGCGTCATGCTCCCTCGTCGTCAATCGGGCGGAGACACCCGTACCGGTGTCGGTCTTGCAACCCCTGTGCCATGCGGCCCCTGCGGGGCATGATTCACAAGTGTTTCAGCGGCAGTCACTTCGACCCTTGAACGCGGCTCGCGAGCGGCCTGGAAAATGCGCCGCCAGTTACAGCTTCGTAACGGTCCGGAGGCCAGCCTCAACCGCCGTTTCGCGATCCCCCTGCGTCGCGACTCCGGCCGTCGCGCTCCGGCACGTCGATTCCGAGGTCGCGGATCTTGCGAAACAGCGTGCTGGGATGAATGCCGAGCATCTCCGCAGCCGCCGTGCGGTTGCCTCCGGTGCGCCGGAGCGTGTCCGTGATGTGGATCGCCTCCATGGCCCGCAGCGTCGTCGGCGGGCCGTCGACACCGCGCGCCAACGTGGTGTCGCGCACCAGCTCCGGCGGCAGGTGGTTGAGCTCGATGACGCTCGAACGACACAGCACGAAGGCATGCTCGATGATGTTCTCGAGCTCGCGCGCGTTGCCCGGGTAGTCGTGGTTCATGAGCACCTCGAGCACCTCGTCCGATACCCCGACGACGTCCTTGTCCTGGAGTCGATTGAAGCGACCGATGAAGTGCTCGATGAGCAGCGGGATGTCCTCGCGTCGCTCGCGCAGCGTCGGCAGCTCGAGCCGCATGATGTTGATCCGGTAGTAGAGATCCTCTCGGAAGGTGCCGGCCTTGACCAGCGCGCCCAGGTCGCGGTGGGTCGCGCAGATCACGCGAACGTCCGCTGGGACCGGTTCGACCGAGCCGAGCGGTTCGTAGACCTGCTCCTGGAGCACGCGCAACAATCGAATCTGCATCGCCGGCGAGATGTCGCCGATCTCGTCGAGAAACAGCGTGCCGCCCTCCGCGTGCGCGAACCGACCCGGGCGGTCCTGCTTGGCGTCGGTGAAGGCGCCCGCCCTGTAGCCGAAAAGCTCGGACTCGAGCAGAGTGTCCGGCATGGCGCCGCAGTTGATCGCGACGAAGCGCTTGTCGCGCCGAGGCGAGAGGCCGTGGATCGCCCGTGCGAACAGCTCCTTGCCGGTACCGCTGGCACCGTGGATCACGACCGTGCTGTCACTCGCCGCAACCGCCGGCAAGACACCGAAGAGATCGCGCATCGCCGGGCTGCGGCCGATGATGTCGCCCAACGAGTAGCGGGCCTCGAGCTGCTTGCGCAGCTCCTCGACCTGGCTCAGGTCGCGGATCGTCTCGACACCGCCAACGAGACGGCCGGCCCCGTCGCGCAGTACCGTGGTCGAGATGCTGATCGGCAGCTTGGTGCCGCGGCCGTCGATGATGAATGCGCCCCGATTGACCACTGGCTCGCCGGTCTCCAGAGTGTGACGCAGCGGGCAGATCGTGCCGCAGATGCTGGCCTGGAACACCTCGCAGCAGCGCTTCCCGATCGCTTTTTCCCTGGGTACGCCCGTGAGCTTTTCGGCGGCACGGTTGAAGAACGCGATCCGCCAGTCCCGGTCGACGGTGAAAACACCTTCGGCCACGCTGTCGAGGATGATGCTTTCGATGTCGGACTCGTCGGTGACCACGTCTCCACTCCTGTGCATCAACCTAGACGGTCTCGAATGAATGTCAAGCAAGCACCCGAGCTGTCGTATGATATCCGCTCGTGCCATACTGGAGATCGAACGCGATCATGGCTCATCCGCACTCATCGTTCTCGTCTCGGCGCGCCGGTCCGGAGCGGAGCGGTCGCGTGATCGGTCCGGCGCCCGAGCACGGCGCAGCACACCGCAACCCGCTGCTGAGGGTCAATCGTTCGACGTTGCTCGGCTATCTCGGAGCGGCAGCCGTGCTGTCGGTCGCCGTCGCGGTCGCCGCGCCGATCCTGCCGCCCGTCGCGCTCGGCTCGATTCTGTTCGCCTTCCTGATACTCGCCGCATGGTGGACCTTCGTTCGCCGTCCTTCGGCGAGCGCCTCATCGCACCAGGTCAGAGAGCTCGCCCATGAGCTGCTCGCGTCGCGTCGTCAGTACGAACGGCTGTTCTCGGCGGTGCCGGACTTCATCTGCGTGCTCGATCCCCAGCACAACATCGTCCAGGCCAACGATCTCTACCGGCGCGAGTTCGGGGCGACCGAACGATCGCTGTGCTACGAGGTCTGCAAGCAGCGCGCCACCAAGTGTCCCGATTGCGTCGTCGACGCGACCTTCGCCGACGGGCTGGCGCGGACTCAGGAAGAAACGCTGATCACCCGCAACGGCCGTCGGATCACCGCGCTCGTCCACACCCAGCCGATCTTCGACGAGAATCTCAACATCGAGGCCGTAATGGAGGTCTTCACCGATGTCACCGAGATCACGCGCCTGCAGCGTCAGCTGGCGCTCACCGGCCGCGCGGTGGCGGGCACGGCACACCGGGTCAAGAACATACTGATGGGGCTCGAAGGCGGCATCTTCATCGTCAACGACGGTTTGGAGAACGACAATCGCGAGGCGATCACCGAGGGCTGGGAGATGGTCGAGCGGAACGTCCACCGGGTCACCGCGATCGTCAAGGACCTGCTGTTCTGCGCCAAGGAACGCACGCCCGAGTTCGAGACCGGAGTCCGTCCCCGGGAGATCGTCGAGGCGGTCTACGAGCTCTACGCCGACCGAATGACCGGCGAGAACATCGAGATCCACGCCGAGGTGGCGGACGACTGCCAGCCCGGCACCTTCGACCCGGAGGCGATCGACAACCTGCTCTGCAACCTGGTCGGCAACGCCATCGACGCGTGCCGGTTCGACCCGTCCGAGGACAAGGCCGGTCACCGGGTGGTCATCCGGTGTCGGCAGAACGAGGCCGGCGACACCATCTTCGAGGTTGAGGACGACGGTGAAGGCATCCCCGAAGATGTCACCCACAAGGTGTTTCAGGAGTTCTTCTCTTCCAAGGGTGTCGAGGGCACAGGCATCGGTCTGCTCGTTGTGCAGAAGGTCGCGGAGGAGCATGGTGGGACGGTGACCTTCAGATCGAAACCGGGCGAGGGCACGGTATTCACCGTGACCATTCCGCCGCATCGTCCGTTGCCGATCGCACAGTCGGTCGCCGCAGAGTCCGGCGAGCACGCACCGCCGCCGGCCGATCCCCCGCCACCGTCCTAGACGTTCGCTGCTCAGGGCCCTCCGATCAGCTCCTTGACCTTGTCGACGAACACATCGCGATCAATCGGCTTCTCGACGACCGCCTCGGGCTTCGGCAGGTCGCCGTAGTCGCCGAAGAAGTCATCCGAACGAGTCAGTCCGGTGAGGACGATGATCGGGATCGAGGCCGTCTTGCTCGAGGTGCGGAGCCCCCGGTAGGCCTTGATGCCAGACTTCTTCGGCATCAGCACATCGAGCGTGATCAGGTCGGGCTTGCGTGCCTCGGCGAGCCACAGCCCTTCGTCGCCGTCCGCCGCCGACTCGGTGTCGTACCCGGCCTTACGGAACACGGCCTCGAGGTATGTCCGCATGTCCTTCTCGTCGTCGATGATCAGAATCCTCTTGGGCATCTCGCTCTCCCTTGGATGCGCGCTAGTTGTCGAACCGGTCGCCGAGTGCCGCCTTCGCCTCCGGCGTCCCGATGCGCTCGAGCACCTGGCGGATCGGCCGGCGCAGGTTGTCGTTGTCCAGCGACCGGATGATACAGTCGACCAGGTCCGGGTCGCGCAGCACCTCGAGCTCGGCGGCCGCCGTCTCGACCAGCTTCGGGTTCGCGCTGCCCAGCGCCGAGCACAGGTACTCGACGGCGAGGCCGCCGGTCTCGCCGCCCTTGCGGGCGATCGTACCGAGCGCTTTGAGTGCCTTCTCACTGCGCTTGAAGCGACCGATCGCGCGGACGCCACGCAGCCCGCCTCCGTAGGCGTCGACGAAGGCCTCCACCGCTTCCTCGCTCTTGCGCTCCGGCTCGGCCTCGGCCTCCTTGGAGGCGTCCTCCAGGAAGGACTCGTCGGCGTAGTACTCGACCGCCATGCGCCGCACCGCCGGGCTGTACGCTGGGTCCTCGGCGATCGATTCGATGATCCGCCGGTCGGTGATCCGCGAGAAGCACATGCCGATGAGCTCGAGGTTCTCGTGCGATTTCAGCAGGTCGGCCAAGACACCCTGTGAAAACACCCGCTCGACCGCGACCAGCCTGGCGTCGAGATACTCGCCGTCCCGCGCGACCTTCTCCAGGTGGAGGTCGTCGGCCAGGCGCAGCACGGCGGTGATGCGGACTCGAGGCGAGTCGTCGGTACACGCGATGCTGACCAGGTCATCCGGATTGTCGAGCTTTTCGACTGCGGCCATTCGGACCTTGGGGTTCGGGTGCTCGTGGTCCTTCGAACTCCGGTGCCGCTTCGAGCTGCTTCGTTTCTCCATCATGGTCATCACAGCCCTCCTTTCAAGTGGGGGCGTTGCAGGTCACCGATCGGCTCGCTGCCGCACCAGCGCGGTGTCGCCGTCGGAGGTCTCGGGTTCATCATGGTCTCAGCTCCCGTCACCACCGAGCGCCCGTTCCACGGTATCGAGGAACTCGTCGGGCACGATCGGCTTGTCGAAGACGGCGAACGGCCGGCTGACCGCGAGATGGCGGCCCGCAACACCGCTGACCACGATCACCGGCGTGTCCGACAGGTCCGCCTCCTTGGTGAACCGGCGGTAGAAGTCGGTGCCGGTCTGATCGGGCATCTGGAGGTCGAGCACGACCAGGTCCGGGCGCTCTTCCCGGGCGACCTTCAGCGCCTGCCTGCCGTCCTGTGCGGTCACGACGTGGTAGCCGGCCTTCTCGAGCACGGCGGTGAGGAATGCACGAACATCCGCCTCGTCGTCCACCACGAGAATCGTGTAACTCATCGCCGCCTCCGTTCTTGCGACATGACTGCCTCCAGACTACTTGTCACGTTCCCGCTCGGTCAAGAATCGCCAGAACGGGATGTAGCTCACCAACAGCAGGCCAGCCACCACGTACCCGATGCCTTTTGTGTGGGTCAGGAAATCGAACAGCGTGTGCACGGTCCCTCCTCAGTGGACACCCTTCCAGTTGGGGTGTTCGTACATGATCGGCATGCGATTCGCGATCCACCGGAAGGTGACCACGGCAAAGGTGATGAACGCCACGGTCACCCAGATCTCCATCCAGCTCGGGACGTAGATCTCGGCGGTCGGCCGGTTCCAGTTGTACGCGATGAACGACACGTTGAAACGATTCAACATGATGCCGATCACCGTGATCACAGCCGCCACCCGCACGAGGACCAACCTGCGCTCGCGGTACGCCACCGTGAACAGCAGACAGGGCAGCAGGACAAAGCCGATCAGCTCGACCAGGAACCAGGCGCCCCAGCCGGTGGCGAGCAGGTGCCACTCGTCCTCGAGGGCGAGCCCGACGGTCTTGATCGCGAAGTACATGCCGAGCGTCACCGCCGCCGCCTTGGCGAGACCGTAGTTGATCGCCTCGAAGCGCTCACGGCTGATCTCGACCTGATGGTGAAACGCACGGTGAGAGATCATGCCCTCGACGATCACCATGGCCAGACCGGCGGCGACCGCGGACACGAAGAAGTGGACCGGGATGTGACTCGAGTACCACAGTGGGTGCAGCCGGGTCGGCGCCACCATGAACATCGCGCCGAGGGTCGACTGGTGCATGGTCGACAGGATCAGCCCGAGAATGGTCAACGCGATGGTCATGCTGCCGACCAGTCGGCGCCACCACTTGAGGCCGAGCCACTCGAACACGGGCGGCGTCGACTCGATGAACAGCACCGTCAGATAGAGTGCGACGCACAGCGCGACCTCGAACAGCGGCGACGTCGGCCCGGCCGACCTGATGAACGGGTACGGCAGACGCCACGGACGACCGAGATCGGCGAGCAGCCCGAGGACGACCAGAAAGTAGCCGAGGAACCCGGTGAGCAGCGCCGGTCGAACGATCGGCTTGTACTCTTTCATGCCGAACAGGTAGACCGCGCTCGACGTAACGAAGCCGCCGGCCGCGAGTGCGACGCCGCTCATGACGTCGAAACCGATCCACAGCCCCCACGGGTAGGTGTGGCTGAGATTCGTCGTCGCTGCCAGGCCCCGGGTGAAGCGGACGCCGAGGATCGCCGCACCGCCGATCAGGATCACGGCGCTGATGAGATTGAATGGAGTCAGCCAACCGGATCTGCCGGTCGACGGCCCGGCGTCGAGGGTGACATCGGTCATGCGTCACCTCCTTCCTTGGCCTCCGCCAACGCTTTCTTGACCGCGGCGTCGACCGCGCGCTCCTTGTCTTTCTTGGCGCGCTCGGCCGCCGCCGCGAGCTTGGTCTGGGCGTCTGCCTCGGCCGCCGCCACCGCGACCGCGACCGCCTCCTGGCGCTCGCTCTTCGCCACCGCTTCATGGCGCTTCGAGAACGCGTACATCCCGAGCAGCAAGCCGGGGTAGATGGTGATCACCAGCGGTACGACGCCGAGGTAGCTGGTGGCGATCGCCGGCAGCGGCTCGGAGGTGACGCCCTCGTCCAGATCGAGGTCCCTGAAGGGCGTCCCGGCGAGGACCATCCAGCTCGTGCCGCCGAACTCGTGCTCACCGAAGATGTGATCGATGTAGCGGTCCGGGTGCTTGCGGATCCGCTCGTGGGCGATCCGGATCAGCTCGTCGCGCTCACCGAAGGTGATGGCTCCCATCGGGCAGGCGTCGGCACAGCCCGGATGGAGCCCCTCTTTGATCCGGTCGTAGCACATCGTGCACCGCATGACCTTGGGGGTCAGCGGGTTCTCGTACTCGTACGCGAGCGCGTAGTACGGACACGCCATCACGCAGTACCGGCAGCCCATACACAGCTCGGGGTGGTACAGCACCGGACCCTCGGGGGTCTTCTCGAACGCATGGCACGGACAGACGGTCGCGCAGCACGGTTCGTTGCAGTGCATGCACTGCAGCTTGCGGTAGACGTCCGGCTCGCCGTCGTCGTGGTCGACGTATCGATTGACAACGGTCAGCGACGTGTCAGTGGTCCTCCGAACGGTGTCGAACACCCGCGGATCGTTGACCGGCTGCTCGACCGGCGGCAGATTGTTGACCTGCTTGCAGGCGACCTCGCACGATCGGCAACCAACGCACAGCGTAGTGTCGTGCAGCAAGCCGTAGCGGCCGGGGTACCCTTCGAAATGTTTGACGGTTCCGGCGTCCGCCGTGCTCGCGGTGATCGCGGCGCCCACCGCACCGCCGATGAAACCTCGACGGGTGACGGTCATGATGTTCCCTCCTTGGCGGGGTGGCAGTCGGTGCACCCGGTTTTGAGCCCGAGCCGCTGGTGGCACTCCACGCATTGCCGGTGGTACGCGACCTTGAGCGACGGACGATCGACGGTCGGTGCGTTGTCGTTGCCGTGGCACGAGACACACCTCGGCGGACGTTGGCCGACCGGGCTGTGGTGGTGGCAGCCTGAGCACATCACGTCGAGCGAACCGTGGAACCGGCTCGCGAGCGAGCTGGCACGGATACCCCCATCGAGCCGGCGGATGATCTTCATGTGCGGGAGCTTCGATCCCTGGTAGGCGTCCGACAGCAGATCGATCGTCACCTCGTCGGGGAGATCGTCGGAGGGCGCCGGTAGCTCGGCCAGCACGACCGGCGACGGTCCGCTGTCGAGCACCGGCGGCGGCTCGCCGAGCCGCCGCTTCGGTCCCCGATGGCAGACCGCGCAGCTGCTCTCACCGCCGGCGGCGAGCGTCGTGTCGCGGTGGCAACCGGCGCAGTCGTCCCGACCGGCGACCTCCAGGTGGCAACCGACACAGCTCAGCGTCGAGTCGTGCTCGTGGTGAGCCTGGTGCAGGCCGACACCGCCGCCGTCGGTGCCGGGTTGCAGGGTGTGGCAGTCGATGCACGACCGCATCCGATCGTGATGGCAGCTCGAGCACGTCGAGCTCGTGCCCTCGTGCAGCTTGTGGTCGAACGGCACCATCGCGACATCGGCGACCAGGCCCTCCACCCAGGCGAGGTCCGCCTGGCCGCGGTCGAGCCTCGGGACTTCGTCGAGCCGCTTGACCTCGGCGAGGCGGGCTTCGTCGTGGCACCCGACGCACCGGACGGGACCGGAGTCCTCGGCCCGTTCCACCCGCTCGAGGTGACAGCCGACGCAGTCGCGGTGGACTGCATCGCGCAGTGACGGTGAGTCGTCGACCGCTGTCTCCGTGTGGCAGCCTCGGCACGCCTCCTCGGTGTTCTTTCGATAGACCAGCGTGTCGGTGGCCTCGTCGAGCACGTGGTGGCAGCGCCCGCAGTCGTCGGGGTACGCCTTGACGTGCCGGGCGTGGAGCGACAGATCGACGATCGGCACGACGCGCAGCGACACGCCGGGATCGCGCTTGACGTGGCACTCGCCGCAGGTCACCGGTCCGCTCTTGAGACCTTCTCCCGACCGCCGGACGTGGCAGCCGGTGCAGCCGTCGTGGTAGGCGTCCATCAGGGGCTCCCGCCGGTCGATGTCAGCGGCCGCCTTGAACGACGGCAGGAACCCGTCATCTTCGATCTGATGACAGGTCACGCAGCCGTCGTCCTTCAGGGTCTCGGCGTGCAGACCGTGATTGAACTCGACCACGGGACGCTGCCGCGCACCGGCAGCGGTCGGCCAGTCGATCTC
>JASFPU010000045.1:0-10603 GCA_050115855.1 Holophagae bacterium | reverse complement strand
TGACGACGGAGCAGGCGATCGAGGTGCTGCGGCAGGAGACCGACCAGGGATTCTGGGACCGGACGATCGTCGACGAGTTCCTCGACATGCTCGCCAACGAGGGCGACGAGCCCGTGTCGTAGCCGGCGGTCAGCGATCAGCCGTCAGCCATCAGCTCCATCGCGATTTCCGTGCTTGACAACGAACGCTTGCCAGCCGACCTTTTGCAGCTGAGAACTCAGCGGTGCAGCGGCCGGGGTGTCGTCATCGCCTCGGGCGACAGCACGCGATCGAGCTCCTCGGCGGTCAGCAATCGGCGATCGAGCAGGATCTCGCGCACCGGGCGACCGCTGGCGAGCGCCTCCTTGGCGACCTCTGACGCGACATCGTAGCCGACCATCGGCACCACCGCGGTGATCAGCCCGATCGAGCCCTCCACCATGTCCCGACAGTGCTCTTCGTTGGCGGTGACACCCCGCACGCAACGGTCGGTCAGGGTGCGAACCGCGGCGGTCAGCATGTCGAGCGACTCGAAGATCGCGAAGCTGATGATCGGCTCCATGACATTGAGCTGGAGCTGGCCCGCCTCGGCGGCCATGGTGATGGTGAGGTCGTTGCCGATGACCTGGAAGGCGACCTGGTTGACCACCTCGGGAATCACGGGGTTGACCTTGCCGGGCATGATCGACGAGCCAGGCTGAACCGCCGGGAGATTGATCTCGTTCAGCCCGCAGCGCGGGCCCGACGACAGCAGCCGCAGGTCGTTGCACAGCTTGGACAGCTTGACCGCGACCCGTTTGAGCACGCCGGAGAAGCTGACGAAGGCGCCGGTGTCGGGGGTCGCCTCGACCAGGTTCGGGGCGAGCACCAGGTCCAAGCCGGTGATCTCGGCGAGTCGGGTCACCGCGAGTTCGGGGTACCGAGGATCGGCGTTGATGCCGGTGCCGATAGCGGTGCCGCCCAGGTTGACCTCGAGAAACAGCCGTGCGGTCTCGGACAGCCGGGCGATGTCCTCGGCGGTGGTCACGGCGAAGGCGTCGAACTCTTGGCCGAGCGTCATGGGCACCGCGTCCTGCAGCTGGGTCCGTCCCATCTTGAGCACGGTGTGGAACTCGGCCGCCTTGGCACGGAGCTCGGTCTCGAGGTCGCGGAGCGCCGACAGCAGGTCGGCGAGCTCGAGGATGACGGCGACTCGGACCGCGGTCGGATAGGCGTCGTTGGTCGACTGCGACAGGTTGACGTGGTTGTTCGGGTGGCACGAGCGGTAGTCGCCGCGCTCGCGGCCGATCAGCTCGAGCGCTCGATTGGCGATCACTTCGTTGGCGTTCATGTTGGTCGACGTGCCGGCGCCGCCCTGAACGACGTCGACCACGAAGTGACCGTGCCAGTGGCCGTCGATGATCTCGCTGCAGGCGCGGTCGATGGCATCGGCGATGTCGGCATCGAGGAGGCCGAGCTCGAGGTTGGCCCGAGCGGCCGCCTGCTTGACCATGGCGAGCGACCGGATGAGGTGTGGAAAGTGGCCGAGGCGGATACCCGTGATCGGGAAGTTCTCGACCGCGCGCAGCGTCTGTACACCGTACAGGGCGTCGGCGGGAACCTCGCGTTCGCCGAGCAGGTCGTGCTCGGTCCGGGTCAGACCCGGCCGGTAGATGAGCTCCCACCCGGCACGGCGGGAGGACGAGTACTGCAGGCGTCGCACCATGACTCGCGCGACCGCGGCGAACAGCTCCATCGCGACCCGCGCGTCGTTTGCCAGCTCCGAGCGGACCGTCGCCACCGGAAGCTCGAGCACCTCGACCGCACTCACCGCGCGTGCGGTTGCGGAGTGCAGCCCGGGCTCGAGCAGGCCGGCCTCGCCGAGCGCGTCGCCGGGTCCGAGAATCACCACCGTCCCGGCGGCGTCGCCGGCCTCGACCCGGACCTCGACCTGGCCCGAGACGATGAGCCAGAACCGCTCGCGGGCGTCACCGGCGACGAACAGCTCGTCACCGAGCTCGAGGCATCGACGATCCGCGATGTCGGCCAGCATCTCGAGCGTCGCGTCGTCGAGCCCGCCCAGGATCTCGCAGCTCTTCAACGCAGCGATCGTGTCGTTCATCTCGGTCCACCTCCGGCAGTTACGCTAGCACGACGAGGTTGGATCCAAGGTAAATGGGACCCACAGTTCTCGTTGAGCGCGACACGCGTCACAAACACCACGGCACCAAGACACAAAGGTCAACACAAAGAGCGTCAAGCCGATCGGCCATCCGCCGATCGGCTTGACGCGCTATTGGTGATTCCTTCGTGTTCTTTGTGTCTTCGTGGCTGTGATGGAAATGCGGCTTGACAGGCGGACGATGGTGATATAGTGTATTACATCAGTAGTACACTAGGAGTCACCGATGCTCGGACTGCTTGACATCGACCCCGCCGCCGCCGCCCCGATCTGGCGTCAGATCGAGGACGGGATGCGACGGCTGGCGGCTTCCGGGGCGCTTCCAGCCGGGACCGCCGTGCCGTCGGTGCGGGAGCTCGCCCGGGAGCTGCGCGTCAACCCGGCGACGGTGTCCAAGGCCTACCAGCGGCTGGTCGCGGACGGCGCTCTCGAGGTCCGGCGCGGCGAGGGCACCTTCATCAGCGAGCGGAGCGAGGCGGTCCTCGCCGAGGAGCGACAGCGGTTGCTCGTCGAGCGGGCGGCCGATTTTGTCGATGCGGTGCGGTCCATGGGCATCGGAGAGAGCGAAGCGAAAGCCGCGATCTCGACGGCGTGGAGGGAAATCGACGACGCCGCCGACGACGGAGGAGTCGAATGAACAGCAACTCCCAGCCCGTGACGGTCGACCGGCTAACCGTCCGCTACGGCCGTACGACAGCGGTCGACGATGTCAGCTTCGAGATCGGACCCGGCGAGGTCTACGCCCTACTCGGACGGAACGGCGCCGGCAAGTCGTCGACGATCTCGTGTCTCGTCGGCCAGCGGAGGGCGGCGTCCGGAGAATGCCGGATCTTCGGCAGCGAGACCTGGCGGGCGAGACGACACGTCATGACACGCGTCGGGGTGGTCCCGGAGACACCGGATCTCCCCCCCGGAGCCACCGCGCCCGCGCTCGGCCGCTTTCTGTCCCGGGTCCGACCTGTGTGGAACGCCGACGACTACCGCGAGCGACTGGGGCGCGTCGGAGTACCGAACCGGCTGCCGGCCGCGCGGATGTCGAAGGGACAGCGGCGTCAGCTCGCATTGGCGGCGGTGCTCGCCGCCGAGCCCGAGGTGCTCGTCCTGGACGACCCGACGCTGGGCCTCGATGTGGTGGTTCGCCGGACGCTGCTGGAGGAGCTCATCGGCGAGCTCGCCGACCGTGGGACGACCGTCCTGGTGACCACCCACGATCTCGTCGGCGTCGAGGGGATCGCCGACCGGGTCGGGATCATGCGGCGCGGACGGCTGGCTCTCGACGAGACGATGACCGACCTGAAGGCTCGTTTCCGCCGGCTCCGGTGCGTGCTCTCGAGCACCGCCTCGGCCGACGATGTCGAGCGTGCCCTCGCACCGCTCGAACCGACCTCCCTCCGGTCTTTCGGCGCCCGGCTCGACGCCATCGTCGGCCGGGCAGACGACGAGACCTCGGCGCGCTTCAAGGCCGCGGTGGACGTGTCCGATGTCACGCTCGAGCCGATCGGGCTCGAGGAGATCTTCGTCGCGCTGTGCGGCGACGACGGGGGAGGTGCGTGATGCGCGCCTTCGTCGCCCTCGTCGCGCACGAAATCAACGAGCGGAAGGCGTTGTTGGCCGCGGCGGCGGTCGCATCGCTGCTGCCGCTGCTCGCGCCGCTGCTTCCGTCCACCGGCTCGAACCCCGCCGAGGACATCCGTGAGGCCGTGCTCTGGGTGATGGTCGGCGGGCTGGCGCCGCTGTTCGCGCTGCTGCTCGGCGTCAGCTTCATCGGCCGTGACCTGGCCGAGGACAGGCTGGGTTTCTACTACGCACAGCCGCTGTCAGGAGTCACGATCTGGTTCGGCAAGCTCGGTGCGGTCCTGCTTCTGGTCTGGGCCGTCGAAGTGATCATCATGCTGCCCACGGTGCTGCTGGCGCCAGACCCGATGCGTTTCCTCGTGCTGCCCAACGTCCTGGATCCCGTGCTCCCGAAGTGGTTGGCCCCTGCGTTCTACCTCCTGGCTTCGGCCGCCATCGTGCTCGTCGCCCACGCCGCCGGCATCATCTGGCGGTCGCGCTCGGCCTGGCTGGTCGTCGACACGCTGGCGCTGCTGGTCGTCATCGCGTTCGGCTGGTTGGCCGTAACACCGTTTGTTCCCCTGGTGGCATCCGATATCACCATCGGTGCCGGCTATTGGATGTTCGGATGGCTGCTCGTTGCGCTCACCGCGGCGGGTGCGGTGCAGACCTCGACGGGCCGCGTCGACCTGCGGCGGTGCCACCGCGTCCTGTCGATGACGTTGTGGAGTGTTCTCTTCGTCAGCGTAAGCGTGCTCTTCGGCTGGTCGCTCTGGGTCCGGTCGGCGGACCTGGATGATCTCGATGGTGCGTCGGTGATGGCGACAGGGCCCGGCAACTGGATCGGTGTCAGTGGAGTCTCCACGGGCAGATTCGACTACCATCCGAGATTTCTGGTCAATGTCGTCGACGGACGGTCGGTGTCCATTGGACCGCGGTTCGACTGGGCCGATTCCGAGGTCCAGTTCTCGGACGACGGAACGACGGCTTTCTGGCTCGAGGTGGACGGTTTCCTGAGCTGGACTGTCATGTCGGCCGATCTGACGGCGGCGTCCCCGGTCGTGCACGCGACCGGTGTCACGCTCGGCCGCGACTGGGAGGATTTCGGGTTTGCCCTGGACGGCACTCGATTCGCCGTGCTCGAGGGCCGGATCCTCGCAGTCTACGAGGGGCAGCCCGCCGAGCAGCTGACCGCGGTGCGCATCGAGGAGCAGCGCAACCCGATCGCACTCCAGTTCGACTCGAGGGACCGTGTCAGAGTGCTCGCCTCGAGCCAACGGGGAGGCACGGGCGGCGATCTGCGGTGGTGGCTGCTCTGGTTCGATATCGACGACCGCCGGTTGAGCCCTGAGGTCGAGATCGAATCCCCGTGGGGGTGGGGCCAGGCAGCGCCCGACGGTCGGCCGAACCATCCGTTGATTCGCATCGATCACGGTGACGACCACAGTGTTGCCATCACCGATCCGGAGACCGGCGAGGTGGTCAGGGATCTCGCGGTTCGAAGCCTCTGGGACGTGCGTGTTCTCGACGGCGGCCGGATTCTCGTGATCCGCGACCGCGACCAGGATGACCGCGCAGAGCTCTACGAGCCGACCGGCGAGCTGATCTGGACCGTCGATCTCCCAGACGCCGATGAGATCTTCGACGGGGCCATGGCCGCGCCGAACCGGCTGCTGCTCGGTCTCATCGATTTCAACGGCTCCGCATCGGACCGGAGAGCGAGCTTCCGCACCGCCGTGTTGGATCTGACGACCGAGACGTGCCGCGAGCTGGCGAGTGGCAAGCTCCCGGTCCTCGGCCGGTGGGGCATGTCGGTTTCGAAGGGCTCGTGGGCGGTGGGTTCGAGCGCGAGCCGACTCCTCATCGACAAGGATGGCATCGTCTCCGTGTGGGAGCCGGACACCGACGAGATTCGACAGGTCGTTCCGCCCGTCGAGTGAGCGAACCGGACGCCGCGTTTCTTCGTACTTCTTGACGGAGGCGATGACGTATGTGGACCTTCATCCTGTGGTTGATTCTCCTGGTGGTGTGCTGGCCGCTGGCCCTGCTCGCCCTGGTGCTGTACCCGTTGGTCTGGCTGTTGCTGCTGCCGTTTCGCTTGATCGGTATCACCGTCGATGCGGTCTTCAAGCTGCTGCACTCCGTCCTGACGTTGCCGGCTCGGTTGCTGCGGGGGCCGACCGCGGTGAAGGGGTAGCGCCGAGCAGTTACAGCCGTGCGACGACCGCCTCGGTGTACTCGGTCGTCGAAGCACTGCCCCCCAGATCGCGGGTCCGGATGCTGTCGGCGAGGGTCTGCCGGATTGCCGACATGACCCGGTCGGCGACGTCGGCCTTGTCGAGGTGGCGCAGCATGAGCACGGCGGAGCACAGCAGGGCGGTCGGGTTGGCCAGGTTCTTGCCGGCGATGTCGGGTGCCGAACCGTGCACCGCCTCGAACACAGCGATACCGTCACCGAAGTTGGCGCCGGGTGTCACGCCGAGTCCGCCGACCAACCCGGCGCACAGATCGGACAGGATGTCCCCGTACAGGTTCTCCATGACCACGACGTCGAATCGGTGGGGGTCCATCACGAGCCGCATGCATGCGGCGTCGACAATGCACTCGTCGGCCTCGATCTCCGGGTAGTCGGCGGCCGCCTCGTGGAAGCAGTCGAGGAACAGCCCGTCGGCGAGCTTCATGATGTTCGCCTTGTGCACCGCCGTGACCTTGGATCGACCGCGCGTACGGGCGACATCGAAGGCGAAGCGGCAGATCCGGTCGCACGCCGTCCGCGTCATGATTTTGAGCGACTCGACAACGCCGGGCACGACCTCGTGCTCGATGCCCGAGTACAGGCCCTCGGTGTTCTCGCGAATGACCACGATATCGACGTCGGTGTGGCAGCTCGGGACGTTGGGCAGGGTCTCGACCGGGCGGAAGCTCGCGTACAGATCGAGCGCTTGGCGCAACCGGACGTTGACCGACTGAAACCCGGTGCCGACCGGCGTCGTGATCGGACCCTTGAGCGCGACACCGACCTCCCGAATCGCCTTGAGGGTGGCCTCGGGCAGCGTGTCGCCGTGGCTGGCGATGGTCTCGGCACCGGCATGGTGCAGCCGCCAGTCGATGTCGGCCTCGGCGGCATCGAGGATTCTCACCACGGCGGACGAGATCGACGGACCGATACCGTCGCCCGGCAACAGCACCACGGGGGTGGTCATGGCAACCTCCGACCGACGAGAGCTACTGTTCGAGCAACCAGGAAGCGAGCCCCCGCAACGCCTGCTCGTCGGTGTGTGAATACGCCGGCATCTCGATCGGGTACCGTTCGGCCAGGTAGGCGAGCCGGGGATTTTGGGCCTGGTACGCCGTCGGATTGCGGAGGTAGGTGATGAGATCGTCCTCGGACCAGCGCTCGGCGATCCCGGTCAGCTTAGGTGCGGTCCGTTGTCCCTCGAGATCTGGTCCGTGGCACTTGGCGCAGTTGAGCGCGACATACGACTCCTGCGGTGACGCCCCGGTTAGATCGACCTTGTGCTGAATGTAGTTGTCGTCCCCTCGCGCACACGCGAGTGCGAGCACGATCGCGACGAAGACCACGGAGACGGTGACGGGTTTCATGATCCCTCCTTCGGGCGTCAGTCGCCAACCAAGTGGTCGACGTTCGCCGCGCAGATGAAGTCATTCTCCGAAAGCCCACCGATCGAGTGGGTCGAGTACGAGATCCGACAGGTCGTGTAACCGACAATGAGCTCCGGGTGGTGGTCCTCGCGGTGGGACACCCAGGCCACGGCGTTGACGAAGGCCATGGTCTGATAGTGATCCTCGAACTCGAAGGTCTTGGTCAGAACGCCGTCATCGACCTCCCACCCGGCGGTGTGCGACAGCAGGTGGTCGAGGTCGTGTCCGGTGATCGGCGGTGTGCCCGACGGGATCGGTTGGCAGGTCTTCATCAGCATCTCGTTGTCACACATGGAACCTCCTCGTCAGCGGGTATGATAGCGGATTCGGGGTCGAAGCGGGTGTTGCATGCGGGTGGCTTTTAGTCTAGGCTAAAAAACCATGGCCCACCTCGACGCCGCGTGCGGCGGATCAACGCGACGAGGCACCGCACTGTCGTCGTCGCAAGAGGATTATCTCAAGCAGATCTTCCTGCTCGCCGACGGCGACGGACCGGTCTCGACCCAGGATCTGGCGCGTCGACTGTCGGTCCGGCCGGCGTCGGTGACCGGGATGCTCAGACGGCTCGCCGAGCTCGGCTGCGTCAGGTACGAGCGCTACCGGGGCGTCCGGCTGACCGAGACTGGGCGTCGGGTCGCGCTGGAGATGCTGCGTCACCACCGGCTGCTCGAGACCTTCCTCGCGCGCGTCCTCGGCTACGGATGGGACGAGGTTCACGACGAGGCGGAGCGGCTCGAACACGTGATCTCGGAGCGCTTCGAGGCCCGGATCGCCGAGTCGCTGGGGCACCCGACGCACGACCCGCACGGCGACCCGATCCCTGACGCCGATCTCCGTCTGCCCCCGGACACCACTCAGACGTCCCTCGACGGCATGGCCGGCGGCTCGACCGGGCGTCTGACTCGGGTCGGAACGCAGGATGCCGGAACCCTGACACACCTGCGTCGGCTCGGTATCCTGCCCGGTGTGCAGGTGACGATCGTCTCGGCCTCGCCAAACAGTGTCGAGATCGCGATCGGCCACCGGCGGTGCCGGCTGCCGCACGGCGTGGCGCGGCAGCTCTGGCTCAAGGAGGTGCGATGTTCCGAATCCTGACAGCACCGTGTCTGGTCGTCGTTTTGATGATCGCCGGGTGCAGCGATTCCCGACCGACCGACGATGACCGAGGCCGCCTCCGCGTCGTGGCCACGACCACGATCGTCGGTGATCTCGTCCGGACCATCGGTGGCGACGCCGTCGAGCTCGAGACGCTGATGGGCGCCGGTGTCGATCCCCACCTGTACAAGCCGTCCGCCGGCGACGTCCGCACGATGGCGGCCGCCAAAGTGGTCGTGTACAACGGGCTCCACCTCGAGGGCAAGATGACCGACGTGTTGACGGAGATGAGCGGCCGGGGGATCGAGACGGTGGAGGTCGGCCGGTGCGTGCCCGACGAAGAGCTGCTGCCGGTGGCCGGCTTCGAGAATCTGCACGACCCGCACATCTGGTTCGACGTCGCGCTGTGGCAACAGGCGGCGGCCTGTCTGCGTGACGAGTTGATGCGGATCGATCCCGACAACGCCGATGGCTATCAGAGCCGCGGTGACGCCATGCTCGTCGAGCTGGCGGCCCTCGACAGCTGGGTGCGACGGCACATCGCCACGATTCCCGAGCAGCGGCGGGTCCTGGTCACCGCCCATGATGCCTTTTCGTACTTCGGCCGCGCCTACGGCATCGAGGTCCGCGGCCTGCTCGGCGTCAGCACTGCGTCGGAGGCCGGCACGGCCGACGTCCAGCAGCTCGCTCGTTTCATCGCGGACCGGGACCTGCCCGCGGTGTTCGTCGAATCGTCGGTGCAGCCGCGGTTCGTCGAAGCGCTGGTCGAGGCAGTGGCCGCCCGCGGTGGCGACGTCGCGATCGGAGGCAGCCTGTACTCCGATGCGCTGGGCTCGCCGGGCGGACCGGCGGCGACCTACGCCGGCACCGTCCGTGCCAACGTCAATACGTTCGTCGACGCGATGGTTGGGGAACCGGAATGAACGACGCCCGCCGGCCCGCTCTCGAGGTCGAGGACCTGACTGTCGCCTACTCGGACCACCCCGTGCTGTGGGACATCGACCTGACCGTACCGGCGGGTGACACGATGGCCATCGTCGGGCCCAACGGCGCCGGCAAGAGCACGCTCATCAAGGCGGCCATCGGGTTGGTGCCGGCGGTCGCTGGCGAGGTCAGGGTCTTCGGACGCCGCTTCGCCCGTGGCCGGGGCGAGATCGCCTACGTGCCCCAGCGGTCGAACCTCGAATGGGACTTTCCGACCGACGTTCTTGATGTCGTCACCATGGGCACGTACGGCACGCTCGGGTGGTTCCGTCGACCCGGGCGGCCCGAGAGGGACCGTGCGCGGGCGGCGCTCGAGGAGGTCGCCATGAACGCGTTCGAACGGCGACCGATCGCCCAGCTCTCCGGTGGCCAGCAGCAGCGGGTGCTGATCGCTCGGGCCCTGGTCCAGGACGCACCGATCCTGATGCTCGACGAGCCGTTCCAGGGTGTCGACGCACCGACCGAGCGGGCCATCGTGGCCGTGCTCGACCGGTTGTCCGATGCCGGCAAGACGGTCATCGTCGTCCACCATGACCTTCAAACCGTGCCCGAGTACTTCGACTCGGTGCTGCTGCTCAACGTTCGGGCCATCGACTCGGGACCGGTGTCGGACGTCTTTACCGAAGACAACCTCCGGCTGACCTTCGGTGGCCGGGTCGGTGTTCTGGCGCAGATGAAAGCGGCGGGAACGGCCGACTGATGGGTCTGTTCGCGGACTACACCTTACGCGTCGTCGCCATCGGATCGGGCGTGCTCGGCGCGACCGCCGGCGCGCTCGGCTCGTTCGCCTACCTCCGGCGGCAGAGCCTGGTCGGCGACGCGTTGAGCCACGCCGCGTTGCCCGGCATCGCGCTGGCGTTCCTGCTCACGGCCAGCAAGGCACCGCTGCCGATCATGCTCGGCGCCGGGGCCGCGGGGTGGCTCGCGACCGTTGTCATCCGGGTCATCGTGCAGCGGAGCCGGGTGCCGTATGACTCGGCCCTCGGCATGACGTTGGCGGTCTTCTTCGGTTTCGGTCTCGTGTTGCTGACCGTGATCCAACGGCGTCCCGACGCCGCACAGGCCGGCCTCGAGTCGTTCCTGTTCGGCCAGGCAGCATCGCTGTTGCGCGGTGATGTCGCGATCATGAGCGTGCTCGGTGGCGTCAGCCTGCTGCTACTCGTTCTG
>JASFPU010000044.1:0-10893 GCA_050115855.1 Holophagae bacterium | reverse complement strand
TGCCCATCGAGCTGAGCTCGTGGCGGCGCTTGGTGACCGGGTTCCAGACCAGGATGTCGCCGTTGAGGCCGTGCATCGGACGGCCGTCCCTGGACACCGTCTCGGTCACCCAGTCGTCGTAGTCGGCGGCGCGCATCTCGTGCGGGTAGCCGTCGGCGAGCGGCCAGCCGATACCGTAGATGAAGACCGCGGGGTGCTCCTGGATGAGCCTGGTCTCACGCTGCTTGCGCGGCAGATCCGGGTACATGTCGAGCAGGTCCTCGGCGTGGATGAAGAAGAGCTCCTCGGGGAAGTCCGGGTACCTGTCGGACTTCAGCTCGGGGAAGAGCTGCTGCGCGTGCTGGCCGGCGCCGCGGATGACCTTCCAGATCTTCTGCACCGTGTCGGTCAGGTACTCGAGGTTCCGATCCTCGGCGGTGATCACCTTCTCCCAGTCCCACTGGTCGACGTAGGACGAGTGGTCGTGGTCGAGAAAGTAGTCCTTGCGCACCGCGCGCATGTCGGTGTTGATCCCCTCGCCGACCGTGCAGCCGAACTCGGCGAGTGCCATCCGCTTCCACTTCGTGGCCGCCTGGACGACCTGGGCCTGGATCTTCTTGTCGAGGCCGAGACCGCACTCGAACTCGATCGGCGTGCGCGAGCCGTCCCGGTCGAGGTAGTCGTTGACGCCACTGTCGCGAGAGACGATGAGCGGGACCTGGACCATGGTCAGATTCAACTCCTCGGCGAGGCCCTTTTCGATGAAGCCCTTGATCTCGTAGAGCGCCTTCATCCGCTGGAGCGGCGACTGCAGCGGCTGGTAGTCGTCGGGCAGGATCTTCTCGACCTCCTCGTAGGTGCTGATTCCGGGTCCGGCCAGGTCGGCTGTCTTGTCGCTCATGTGGTGTCCTCCCGTTGTCCGTATTGGATCGATCCCGTGACTCGTCGCAGGATCCCGACGGTTGTAGGCGAGGCGGCAACAAGTGTCAAGCAGGGAGCCGTCGAGGATTGGCGAAGAGTACGTGGAAGATCGACATCGGCCGGCTTCCGATCACGGATTCGTTCAAGTTCGGAATGGGGATTCTGGGAATGTTGATCGATGATTTGTGGCCGCGAGCATCTTGCTCGCCATTCATCGCTGTGGGTCGGATCGATTGAGATGGCACGTCTGCCTCAACGCGCCCTTGGCGACGATCAGTGGCACGCCCGCCGGAGCGATTGAGCTCGCGGGGTTCAACGCGGTACCGTTCCCTGCCCCTGCCCCTGCCCCTGGCCCTGCCGCTGATTGAGGAAACTGTCAAGCGGGAACGGGAACGGGAACGGGATCGGAATCGGCTTCGGGATCTGGCGCGAGCTACCGAACCAGACCGGCCAGCGCGCCCTCACCGGCGTTTCGGCACGCGCGGCCGACCCCGGCCGGGCCGAGCTTGACGCCGCCGAAGAACCGGGACACGACGATCACACCTTCGAGGTTGTCCCGTCGAAGCAGCTCGAGCAGCTTCAACCCGGGGCGCCCGACCTCGCCGTCGTCGCGCGCCTGCTCGACGATGCCCTGGTCGGCATCGCGCACCCGGCACGCCCAGCAGTGGTGGCGCGCCTTGCGGTGCTTCTTGCGGCGTTCAGCGACCACCGCCTCGGCCCTGTCCAGCGTCGCCGCGGGTGCGGCGAGCGCGACGAAACGCGAGCGCTTTTCGGTGACGGTGTGCTCGGAGAGGCGGCTGATCGGGATCACGTGACGATGATCGCACACCTCCCGACGCGACGATCCGCTTGACAATTCATACGATCGTTTCATACGATCGTTCGCCATGAGCCAGGCGGTGTCGAAACCGACGCGAGAAGCGCCCGACGGCGAGGGCGGTTCGACGGACACCCGAGAGCGTCTGCTCGACGCCGCCGAAGACCTGTTCGCACAGAAGGGATACGCGGCGGCGTCGGTGCGCGACATCGTCGCTGCCGCAGAGTGCAACCTCGCTGCGGTCAACTACCACTTCGGCAGCAAGAAGAACCTCTACCGCGAGGTGTTTCGGCGGCGCTTGGGCGCCATGCGCGACCAGCGTCTGGCCGCGGTTCGGGAGGCGGAGCACGGCGTACGAGACCTCGAGACCACCCTCCGCTCGTTTGCAGCAGCGTTTCTCGAGCCGCTGCACGAGGACGCCAGCGGTCGGCGGCCGCTGCGCCTCATGCTCCGGGAGGTCGCCGACCCGCTGCTGCCGCGGGGCTTCCTGTACCGGGAGCTGATCCAGCCGGTGAACCGGGCGCTCGCGGTCGCCGTCGGCCGCGCCGCGCCGGAGCTGTCGGAGCGCGACGTCCGGCTCTGCGTCCAGTCGTTCCTCGGCCAGCTGCTGAACGCGATGCACGCCCGGCGGCTCGCGGTCACCGATTCCGAGGCCCACGACGACCCGCTGACCGACGCCGAGCTCGTCGATCACGTCGTTCGCTTCACGGTCGCCGGCATCACTCGGCTGCGGAGCGAATCTCCGTGACCGCGATGATGCGATCGCCGGCCCCACCCGATCGCGATGCACGGAGGGAGTGATGACGGTACGTTTCATCCCCGTCATGATCGCGGCCGCCGTCGCCGTGTCCTGCTCGAGTGCCGGGCCGAAAGGACTGACCGCGTCGGCTCCGGTGCCGGAGGCGCCCGAGCGCCCCGTCGAGCTGAGCCCGCCGACGCCGGCGCCACAGCCGACCCCGGCGTTGCCCACACACCTGCTCGAGGAAGGTGCCCCCCTCACCCTCGCCGACATCGTCGACATCGCGCTGCGCAACAACCCGACCACGCGTGTCGCCTACTTCGAGGCGCGGTCCGCGGCGGCCGAGCTCGGCCGAACGCGGTCGGCCTACTACCCGCGCCTCGATCTGTCCGCAGACATCTCCCGCACACAGCAAAGCGCGCTCGGTGGACAGTTCGACTTCCTACAGACCAGCTACGGCCCGACCGTCGACCTGAGCTACCTGGTCCTCGACCTCGGCGGCCGTGCCGCCGATGCCGAGGCATCGAGGCTCGCGCTGCTGTCGGCCGACTGGTCTCACACCGCCGCTGTCCAGGACGTCGTCCTCGGTGTTCAGCAGACCTTCGTGGCCTACCTCAATGCCAAGGCACAGCTCGAGGCGGCGCGCGCCAACGTCACACAGGCGAAGACCGCGTACAACGCCGCCACGGTGCGCCACGACGCGGGGGTCGCCACCATCGCCGAGGTCCTGCAGGCGAAGACCGCCCTGTCCCAGGCGCAGCTCGGGGTCGATCGGCTGTCGGGCGATGTGTTGGCGCTGCGCGGCGCCCTGGCGACCGCCATGGGGCTTCCGGCGTCGACCCCGTACGATGTCGGGAACCTGCCCGACGAGCTGCCGCTGGAGCTCGCCGTCAAAAAGGTCGACGAGTTCATCGAGCAGGCCCGCGAGGCGCGACCGGACCTGGTCGCCGCCCGGCTCGAGGCCGGTCGGAGTGAGGCCAAGATCCGCTCCGCGCGGGCCGAGGGCCTGCCCAAGCTGTCGCTCGGCGCGACCGCCAGCCGGATCTGGTTCGACCCCGCGCGCTACGCCGATTACGGCGATTCCTGGTCAGCCCGACTGATGCTCGACGTGCCGCTGTTCACAGGCTTCGCGACCACGTACAACACCCGGAAGGCCAGGGAGGACGCGGCGGCGGCGGCCGCCCGTGCGGACAACCTCGAGCAGGAGGTGATCCTCCAGGTCTGGACCAGTTACTACGGTCTTCAGACCGCGACCCAGCTGGTCCGGACCAGCCGGGATCTGCTGGCCAGCGCCGAGCAGTCCGAGCGGGTGGCGATGGGTCGCTACCGCGAGGGCGTGGGCACGATCCTCGATCTGCTCGCCGCGCAGGCAGCGCTCGCCGACGCCCGCGCCCAGGAGATCCTCGCGCGGTCGCAGTGGTTCGTCGCGCTCGCCAGGCTCGCCCACGACACCGGCGTCGCGTCGCCGACGCTCACGGCGGCGGTCGCCGTCACCGAGGAGAAACACACCCCATGACACGACGATGCAGGCACTCGAAACGGTCAGCGTCCGGACCACGGGCTCGAAGGTCGGTGCGGTCGCGCTCCAGGCTATCGACGGCTGCCCTCGCAGCCACACTCGGTCTGTTGCTGGCGGTCGGCGGATGCAGTCGGAACGAACCGGCGGGGGGCGGTGCGGCAGCGCCGGTGCCGGTGACCGTCGGCCAGGTCGTCCGCAAGACGATGCCGCTCGAGTTTCGGGCCATCGGCCATGTCGAGGCGATCGAGACGGTCGCCGTCAAGGCGCGCATCGGTGGCGAGCTGCAGGAGATCCGATTTGCCGAGGGCGACACCGTCGAGGCTGGAGCGATCCTGTTCATCATCGATCCGCGACCCTACCGCGCCGCGTTGCGCCAGGCCGAGGCCCAGCTCGCCAAGGACCGGGCGATGCTCGACAAGGCGGAGAGCGACGTCGAGCGGTACGCCGATCTCGTCAACCAGGACTATGTGACCAAGGAGCAGTACGACCAGATCAAGGCGGACGCCGCTGCGTTGCGCGCCGCTGTGGAGGCCGATCGCGCCGCCGTCGAGAGTGCCCAGCTCAGCCTGGACTACTGCACTATCACCGCACCGGTAACCGGGCGGACCGGCGTGCTCAATGTCAAGGTCGGCGACCTCGTCAAGGCCAACGCCGACACCGGGATGGTGACCATCAACCGGACGCGGCCGATCAACGTCTCGTTCTCCGTTCCCGCACAGCGTCTGGCTGCGGTCCTCGCCCACCGAGACAGTCGGATCCAGGTCGCCGCGACGCTCCCCGGAGATGTCGATCCCGTGGCGAAAGGCACGCTGACCTTCGTTGACAACGCGGTCGACACCGCGACGAGCACCATCCTGCTCAAGGCGACCTTCCCCAACGCTCAGGAACAGCTGTGGCCGGGGCAGTTCGTCGACGTCACCGTGACCCTGGGCGAGCAGCCCGACCGGGTGGTGTGCCCGGCATCGGCCGTTCAGACCGGCCAGCAGGGCCGGTACGTGTTCGTCGTCGATGAAGCTGGTGGCGTCGAGCAGCGACCGGTCGAGGTCGATCGCATGGACGAGCGCGACGCGGTGATCGCGGACGGGCTGTCCGGCGGCGAAACCGTGGTCACCGACGGCCAGCTCCGGCTGGTGCCCGGCGCCAAGGTCCAGATCCGGAATCGCTCGGCCGACGAAAGCGACGCCACATGAGCGTGTCCGAGCTCTTCATCCGCCGCCCGGTCATGACGACGCTGGTGATGGGAGCGATCTTGATCTTCGGCGTCATGGCCTACCGGATGCTCCCGGTGAGCGACCTGCCGAACGTCGACTTCCCGACCATCTCGGTGTCCGCGGCGCTGCCGGGCGCCAACCCGGACACCATGGCGTCGTCGGTGGCGACCCCCCTGGAAAAGGAGTTCACGACCATCGCCGGCATCGACTCCATGAGCTCGACCAGCTCGCTCGGCAACACCAGCATCACGCTCCAGTTCGACCTCAGTCGTGACCTTGACGCGGCCGCTCAGGACGTCCAGGCGGCGATCGCGCGCGCCAACCGGCAGCTGCCGCAGGACATGCCGAGCCCACCCACCTACCAGAAGGTCAACCCCGCCGATCAGCCGATCCTCTACATCGCCCTGACGTCGCCGACGCTGCCGCTGTACGAGCTCGATGAGTTCGGCGAGACGACGATGGCGCAGCGCATCTCCACCGTCACCGGCGTCGCCCAGGTCCAGGTCTACGGGTCGCAGAAGTACGCGGTCCGGATCCAGCTCGACCCGCGCGCCCTCGCGACCCGGGGGATCGGCATCGACGAGGTGTCGAGCGCCGTCCAGTCCGCCAACGTGAACCTGCCGAGCGGTGTGCTGTACGGACCCGACACGGCCTACACGCTGCAGGCCAAAGGGCAGCTCACCGATGCCGCCGCCTATCGGCCGCTCGTCGTCGCCTACCGCAACGGCAAGCCAGTCCGACTCGACGAGCTCGGCTCGGTGTGGGACAGCGTCGAGAACGACAAGACCGCCGCCTGGTTCGTCGATCAGCGCGCGGTGGTGCTCGCGATCCAGCGCCAGCCGGGCACCAACACCGTCGAGGTCGCCCAGAGGGTCCGGACGCTGCTGCCGACCTTCGAAGATCAGCTGCCGGCGAGCGCCACGCTCCACGTCCTGTTCGACCGCTCGGTGTCGATCCACGAGTCGGTCAACGACGTCAAGCTGACCCTGCTGGTCACGCTGGTGCTGGTCGTCCTCGTCATCTTCATGTTCCTGCGCAACCTGTCGGCGACGGCGATCCCGTCGCTCGCGATGCCGATGTCGATCGTCGGCACCTTCGTCGTGATGTACATGTTCGACTACTCGCTCGACAACCTGTCGCTGATGGCGCTCACGCTGTCGGTCGGGTTCGTCGTCGACGACGCGATCGTGATGCTCGAGAACATCGTGCGCCACATGGAGATGGGCAAGCGGCCGTTCGACGCCGCGGTCGACGGCGCGAGGGAGATCGGTTTCACCATCATCTCGATGACCCTGTCGCTGGCCGCGGTCTTCATCCCGATTTTGTTCATGGGCGGCATCATCGGCCGGCTGTTCCGTGAGTTCTCGGTGACGATCGGCGCCGCGGTGCTGATCTCCGGGTTCATCGCGCTGTCGTTGACGCCGATGCTGTCGAGCCGCTTCATCCTGCCGCCGACCGAGACCGAGCACCGGGGTCTGTACCAGGCGTTCGAGCGGTTCTTCGCCAGGCTGCTCGCGGCCTACGAGATCGGTCTGAGGTGGTCGCTCGGCCACCGACGGGTGATGGTCCTGCTGACACTGATCGTCACGGTGCTCACGGGTGTGCTGTTCGTGATCGTGCCGAAGGGCTTCGTTCCGACTCAGGACACCGGCCAGATCTTCGGCCAGGTTGAGGCGACCGAAGGCATCTCGTACGACGCCATGGTCGCGCACCAGCTGCAGGTCGCCGCCGTCCTCCAAGCCGACCCGAACATCGAGGCGTTCATGTCGTCGGCCGGCGGACGCGGCGGCTTCGGCGGCACCAACACCGGCTTCTTCTTCGCCCGCCTCAAACCGCTCGGTGAGCGGCAGCTGTCCGCCGACGAGGTGGTCAACGAGCTCCGGCCGAAGCTCGCCGGCATCCCGGGTGTGCGGGTCTACGCCCAGGTGCCGCCGACGATCCGGGTCGGCGGCCGGCTCAGCCGCGCCCAGTACCAGCTCACCCTGACCGGGCCCGACACCACCGAGCTCTACCAGTCGGCTCCGGAGCTCGAGGCCAGGCTCCGCGACAACCCGATGCTGGTCGACGTGTCCTCCGATCTGCAGCTGAAGAACCCGCAGATCGACATCAACATCGACCGCGACAAGGCGTCCTCACTCGGCGTCACCGCGCTGCAGATCGAGAACGCTCTCTACACCGCCTACGGCAGCCGTCAGATCTCGACCATCTTCGCGCCGAACAACCAGTACCGCGTGATCATGGAGCTGGCGCCGGAGTACCGGACCGACATCCTCGATCTGTCGCTGCTCTACGTCCGCGCGTCAACCGGCGAGCTGGTGCCGCTCGACTCCCTGGTCACCGTGACCCCCGGCCTCGGCCCGCTGAGCGTCAACCACTCGGGCCAGGTGCCGTCGGTCACCCTGTCCTTCAACCTCGCTCCGGGCGTGTCGTTGGGCCCGGCGACGGTCGAGGTCGAGCGGCTGGCGCGCGAAACGCTCCCGGCCACCATCAGCGCGACCTTTCAGGGGACGGCGCAGGCGTTCCAGTCCTCGATGCAGGGGCTCGGACTGCTGCTGGTGCTCGCCATCGTCGTCATCTACATGGTCCTGGGCATCCTGTACGAGAGCTTCATCCACCCGATCACCATCCTGTCGGCGCTGCCGCTCGCCGGCCTCGGCGCCCTCGCCACGCTGCTGCTGTTCCGCGTCGACCTCAACATCTACGCCTTTGTCGGCGTGATCATGCTCGTCGGTCTGGTCAAGAAGAACGGCATCATCATGATCGACTTCGCGATCGAGGCCGAGCGGGACGGCGGCACGAGCGCGGCCGAGGCCATTTACGAGGCGTGCGTGGTTCGGTTCCGGCCGATCATGATGACCACCATGGCGGCGTTCTTCGGCACCCTGCCGATCGCCCTCGGCTTCGGTGCCGGCGCCGAGGCGCGGCGCCCACTCGGCCTGGCCGTGGTCGGTGGCCTGGTGGTGTCGCAGTCGCTGACGCTGTTCATCACCCCGGTCATCTACACCTACATGGATGCGTTCCAGACCAAGCTCGGCCGTTGGCTGTGGTTCCTCGGCGGGAGGGAGCGGACGCAGCCGAGCGAGGCGTGATCGTTTCGTCGGGATCGGGATCGGGATCGGGATCGGGTACGGATTCGGAATCGGGATCGGGTACGGATTCGGAATCGGGATCGGGAGCGGACTCGGACGCGGGAACGGCGCGCGCTGGTAAAGTCACTGGCGCAGGAGGAACCGATGCGCAAAGCTGCAGCCGTGCTCTGGGTGCTGGCCACCGCCCCCACTCTCGCGGTGGCGTCCGAGTCGTCCCACCGTCTCATCGTGCCGGCGGCGGCCCACACCGACGGAGCGGACGGCTCGGTGTGGCGGACCGACCTCCTGGTCCACAACCCGTCCGATCGGGCGGTCGAGTCGTTCGTGCGGTTCATCCCCACCGGGGCGAGATTCGGGGGAGGGGTCATCGTTCCATTCATGAGCGTTTCCCTCGGGCCGAAGCAGACCCGGGTCGTGGGAGACGTGCTGTCCGATCCGTCGTTGCCGCCCGGTGGGGCCACGGGCGCGCTCATCGTCGAAGGCCGTGACCTGGACGGGCTGCCCGCGGTGGTGGTGGTGGACTCGAGGACGTGGAACGTGAACCAGATCGGGTCCTACGGCCAGGGCATCCCCGCGGTCGCATGGGCGCGCGACGGCGATCTCGCGGAGCGCGAGCGGATCATCCTCGACCTGGAGTCGTCGGAGGATTTCCGTACCAACCTCGGCCTCGTCAACCCGACGGTCAGCCTCGAGCAGACCTTCCTGATCGAGATCCTCGATCCGTCGGGAGTGGTGGCGGGCCGAACCTACGTCCAACTCGGACCTTTGTCCCACGCGCAGCTCAACAACCTCCTCGCCAAGCTCGGGCTCGACGGGTCGGGTTTCACGGCGCGGGTCCGCCTGACGCGGTGGGAGGAGGTCAACGGCGGCGCGGGATCGACGCCCGAGCCGCCGGACTTCGTGGTCTACGGATCGAAGGTCGACCGGCGCTCCAACGATCCGACGTACCTCGCAGCGCTGCTTCGGACGAGCCAGGCGGGCCTGCCCAAGCACCGGATCATCCCGGCTGCGGCCAGAACCGAAGGCGCCCACGGGTCGTCGTGGCAAACCGATCTTCTCGTCCACTCGGCGGGCGACAGCGGCGTCACCGCACTGGTGGTCGAGCTCGTGCCGACCGGCGGTCAAGGGATCGGCACCGGGTCCGCGGAGCGCGTCATCACGTCGATCAGCCGCGGCCAGACGAAGAGCTTCGAGGACATCGTGGGGACCTCGTTTCCCGACCACGAGCTCGCTGCGCTGGTGATCGAGGGGTTGGCCGGCGGTGGTTCGCCGGATCTCCGGGTCATGTCGCGGACCTGGACACCGACCGGAGACGGCGGGGCGACCATGGGACAGGGAATCCCCGGCATCCCGCGCGGGTCACTCGCCGACCCGGTGGTGATTGCCGGCCTCGAGTCGACCGACGCGTTTCGGAGCAACCTCGGGCTGGTCAACCCGTCCACCAACATCCGCGCCGATCTCGAGGTGACGGTGACCTCGGCCGACGGCGTCGTCGAGGGCGTACTTCCGGTCACCCTGGAGCCGTGGTCCCACCTCCAGATCGACTCTGTCCTCGACGAGCTCGAGCTCGACGGGGCCGGACACGCGGCGGTGGTCGCACTCACCGGATCGGAGAACCTGATGTTCCGGCCGAGTGAGAGCTGGGACCCGGTGTTCTTCGCCTACGGCTCTCGGATCGACCGCGCGACCAACGACCCGACCTACATCGAAGGTGTCCGGCTGACACCGGAACCGCCGGGCGGCCGGGGTGACTGGGTCGATTTCAACGCCGACGAGCCGTGGTACCGCTGTCCAGACGAGCCCTTCGCGGACGAGGCGACGGTGGTCCGTGCCTTCGACCGGGCCGAGCACTGGTTCGGGGCGGAGAACCACCGCAGTGTCGTCCACGAGGTCGACTTTCCGCCAGCCGGCGACTGGAACCAGGTCGGTCTCAGGCTCCACCTCGAGTGTCCGGAGAGCGGCCTGTGCGACCACTGGGATCGGACCGGCAGCCTGCAGCTGGTGCTCAACCCGGAGGACCCCGAGGAGGAGTGGGAGTACCTCGAGATCATGCGCCACATCACACCCTACAGGGTCGGGATGTGCGAGTTCGTCGACATCACGCCGCTCGCACCGCTGCTTACAGGACGGCAGACGCTTGTGTCGTGGATCGACACCTGGGTCGGGCCGGGCCACAGCGACGGCGATGGCTGGCGAATCACCTGGGACTTCGTGTTCTACCCGGGGGAGGACCGGACGGCCGACGAGGTGGTCAACATCTGGGGGCGGAGGAGCATCGAGGTCGGCAACCTCGAACCGGACCACACGGTGGACGCCCAGACCGAGCCCGTCGAGGTGGCCGTCCCGGCCGATGCGACGCGGGTCGAAGCGCGGCTGATCGCGACCGGCCACAGCTTCGGCAACGCGCTGAACTGCGCCGAGTTCTGCGTCATGCGCCAGGACCTGCTCGTCGACGGCGAACGCCGGTCGGTGGTGCCGTGGCGCACCGACTGCGAGCACAACCCGGTGAACGACCAGCAGGGGACGTGGCAGTACGACCGTAACGGTTGGTGCCCGGGCGCGATCACGATCGGCGACACCATCGACATCACCGACCTTGTGACCCCCGGTGGGACCGC